>CAXHAW010000062.1:0-8214 GCA_964014525.1 uncultured bacterium | reverse complement strand
GGAATACCGTGAGCTCACCAAGCCCATTCCCCCAAGCGAGGCCATCGGGCGGGTAAGTCGAATGGACGCCATCAATAACAAATCTGTCAATGAGGCCGCCCTCCGCCAAGCGGAAAGACAGCGCCAAGGTCTAAATCGAGCGATTCAACGACTCGACGATGATCGCTTTGGACTCTGCACACGCTGCGGAACCCCCATCCCAACAGGGCGACTTCTGCTGATGCCTGGCGCTTTGACCTGTGTCCGTTGTGCAGGTTGATTTGCCTCCAGGAATTCCCGATCTTCTGTTTTATGCTTCTCGAGATTCACCAACAGACCCCGGAGTTCCGCAAAGTGGAGCAGGCCGTGGAGATCCTCCGCCGAAATGGCGTCCTGATTATCCCCACCGATTCGGTGTACTCTTTTGCCTGCGCTCTCGGCTCAACCAAGGGCCTAGAGAAAATGGCCCGCCTGCGGGACCTGAGCCCCTCGGAAGCCAATTTCTCAATCATTTGTAAGGACCTTAGTCAAGTCAGCGAATACGTCGCTCCACTGCCTCAACCCGTGTTCAAGCTGATGAAGCGCGCCCTGCCTGGGCCGTTCACCTTCATTCTTCGCGCTGGAGTCAAAGTGCCCCGCATCTTCAGGAAATCGAAGAAAGAGGTGGGCATCCGAATTCCCGACCACGCCATTCCTGCTGCCCTAATTGAGGTGTTGGGCAGGCCCCTCGTGGTCAGCTCAGTACACCATGACGATGAGGCCATAGAATACATGACTGACCCAGGACTCGTTCACGAGAAGTACAAAAGCCGAGTTGATGCAGTCATCGGTGGCGGCTTGGGGCACCTTGAAGCTTCCACGGTCATCGATTGCACAGGCGAAGACCCCGCCGTTGTCAGGGAAGGCCGTGGCAGCTTGGACGGTGTTTTGTGACATTTGTCATCGTTGGCGGAATGAACCTCTGCTCGGCTTAGATTGTCCATACAGAGCTGATGCAGATGCCCAACCGCCTTTTCCTTCCCTTTCTGCTTCTGCTGCTTCCAATTGAATCCTTGTGCCAGGCTGATTTGGCAAGCTTACCGGACTGGACAGAGGTTCCCCTCGCCTCCAACCTCGTCCCCACGCTGAAGCCGCAGGATGCTTTAGGCCTAGAACTCAACCTCGATCGGTTTCAATCGCTTCGGGAGAATCGCCCCAGTCGCACCTCCATGGTGATTCCCTTTCCGGATGGTGAGGTGCCTGTCAAATTGAAGCAATTCGATGTCCGAAGTGATGTGTTTGAGCTGGCGGTGACCGGACCCGATGGTTTCCAGCGCATAGAGCCCCGCACCAGAATCGTCACCTATGAAGTTGAAGGAGAGGTGACGGGAACATTGATTTTGTTTCACGATCACGTTGTGGCCTCCCTGCGTCGCGGAGGGAGGCGCTGGGAATTGAATCGCCGCTCAGGCCGTGTGCATGCGCTGTTCCCTCTGGATGCTTCTAAAGATGAGCGGACCTTCAGCTGCGGTGTCGAGGAACAGTATGAATTGCCGCATTCACACGGACCCAAAGCGCACGGCGAAGCCAAATCTTCAGCCCTGCTGGAATGCGTAGAGGTCGGCCTCGAAGTCGATCAATACACATATGAAACCGTGGGTTCAAATTTGGATGATGCAGTGGATTGGGCCCTGGCGCTTCTGTCATCAGTGGACCAGATTTATCGCAATGAACTAAACAACTTGGTCACCCTTCAAGTCCGGTTCCTGCACGTTTGGATGTCCCCGGACCCTTACGCATCGGTGGTCAATGATGGCGGTGGATTGCTCGGCGCGTTCAATTCAGAGTGGAACAACAACCCCAACTTCAACGCAATCCCACTGGACCTCAAACACTTCCTCACCCGACGCACCAACATCGGCACAGGGGGAATCGCCTACCTCAGCGGATTGTGCAACAGTTACAATGCTGGCGTGAGTGGAAACCTCTCCAGCACAACCAACTACAACATCAACACCTATTCATGGAATCTCGATGTGGTCGCCCATGAAATCGGCCACAACTGTGGTTCCAGCCACACGCATTGGTGCGGATGGCCAGGGGGTCCAATCGACAACTGCGGCAGTCTCGAAGGCGATTGCAGCGGCTACACCAACAACCCCACAGGGCAACTTGGCACCATCATGAGCTACTGCCATGCGATTTCTGGTGGAAGCAAGACCCTCACCTTTCACCCGCTCGTGAAGGACAACGCGCTCATCCCCACCTTCAATTCTGCCAGCTGCATTGGGTCCTGCGGGTCGCAGGTGATTGAATCCACCAATCTCCAATGCGGCGACACCAACGCCTGCAACTACACACTAGGCGACACGGGGACCGAAGGCTGCGTTTACGCTGGAAGTTGTGCGGAATGCGGCCCCGATGGAAATGTCATTGGGGGCATTGAAATTTCTGGACTGGTGGCCACACTCGCCGGCAACGGGACACAGACCATCACCATCGATGCGGAGGGAAGCCCCCAAGCTTTGGACATCACCATGGATTTCTCCAACACGGAAAGTGGATCATCCTGGCCCGGCGACATGGCACTCGTGTTGTGTTCACCCGACGGAGACTGCCTCCAAATTGGAGGCTATGACGTGGACCCGGGATACCCTTCTGCAGGCAGCTGGCCCGGGGGGTGGAACGTCACCACGCCGGGTATATACACGGCCAATGTCAGCTTGTCCCTTGTGCCACTCAGCGGAAGCGGAAGTTGGTCTGTTCAAATCATCAATGGCTGGACAACCTCTAACGTTGTGGACTACGCACTGGACCTTCAATTCCCCGGTCTTTGCGCTCTGTCCTCCGACGTCCCGGGTTGCACGGATGCCAATGCGTGTAATTACAACCCAGATGCCACGGTAAATGACGGGTCATGCCTCTATGACGACGCCTTGGGTGAATGCGGCGGGGACTGCGCTGCCGACGCAAACAACAACGGCATCTGCGATGACGAGGAAAACTGCGGTGCCGCGGCTTGTGGAACGGGAACGTGGTGGGACGAAAACGCTGGCCTGTGTCGCTCCTCCCTGCTTGAATGCCCGGGCGACGTAGACTACAACGGCTACGTCAACGTGACTGATGTACTGGACGTTCTAGGTCAGTTTGGGTTGAATTGCGGAGGCCCTTCCAATGCCCCATCCAACTGCCTCAACCTGCCTTGTTGCAATGCGGATGCTTGTGGGACTGGAACCATTTGGAATTCAGGACTACAGCAGTGTATTTCAAATCTGAGCGTGTGTCCAGGCGACGTGGATTTTGACGGCATCGTGGGCGTCACCGACGTGCTAAACATCCTGTCCAACTTCGGCGAAAACTGCCAATAATGCTCAGCCCAGGGCCCCTGAACGGGCCGTGAGCATGGGGACGAAGGCGAATGCCCCGTGTGTCTGTCTTGTAAAGGTGGATTCGTCCATCCGCTTCACCTCTGTCATCGTTTGCTTTCCCTCGCCGGCCTGAGGGTCGTCGAGTGGAATGATCAGCCTCCCCCCCACGGCCAACTGTCCCAACAAGGCTTCGGGGATGAACGGCGCACCGCACGTGACGAGGATACCGTCAAACGGCGCAAATGCCGTCTTTCCCTTGTACCCATCTCCGTAATAACAATGCGTCCGGTATCCCAGCTTCTTCAGAAAGGGGGTCGTGCGGTCGTACAGTTCCTTTTGGCGTTCGATGCTGTGCACCTTGTACCCCATGGCCGCCAGCACTGCGCATTGGTATCCACTCCCCGTTCCGATTTCCAGCACCTTTGACCCCGCCGGCAATTGGAGCAATTCGGTCTGTCGCGCCACCGTGTAGGGGTGACTGATGGTTTGTCCTGCCCCAATGCGAAACGCCTTGTTGTCGTATGCGAAGTGAACGAAGGCATCGTCCATAAAATAGTGCCTTGGCACTTGGTCCATGGCCTCGAGGACCCGCTCGTCCTCGATTCCCATCTTCCTCAATTTGCCCAGCAAAACCTTGCGCAACCCCTTGTGGCGGTAGGTATCATCGAGGTTGGCTGCAGAGGTCGACATCAGCCATCGAAAATAGCCGGACATCCAACCGGGATTCGGTGTGGAAATCAAGGCTTGCCAACATTCGCTCGGGGATGCCGGCTCCGGGTACATTCGCTTGCCCATGTCGCATCGCCTTCGCATCGGAGTTCTTGGAACCGGCCACCTCGGCCGAATCCATCTGCGCTGCCTCCAATCCCTTACCGTCCAATGGGATTTGGTGGGCTTCTTTGACCCCGATCATGACGCCCAAAAAGCGGTGGCAAACCTGGCCTCGGAGGAACATTGGGGCATGTCCCCCACCGCATTTGACTCGGCAGACACCCTCTTCGCAGCGGTGGATGCCATCGCCATAGTCACCCCGACTGCAGACCACGCCCGCATGGCGGAAGCCGCACTCTGCGCCGGATGCCATGTCTTCATTGAAAAGCCGGTGACCACAACACTTGCCGAATCAGAGCGGCTCATTCAAGCGAGAGATGCTGCGGGGAAAATCGTCCAAGTCGGACATGTTGAACGGTTCAACCCAGCCTTCCAAGCGGCACAACAACAGCTCGACCGACCCCGGTTCATAGAGGCTCATCGCCTCGCCCAGTTCAACCCAAGGGGCTTGGATGTACCCGTGGTGCTCGACTTGATGATTCACGACATCGACCTCGCCCTCCATGCCCTTGAGGGAGAGGTGGTCCGCGTCGCTGCCAATGGGGTCGCCATTGCGGGAGACAGTGTGGACATGGCCAATGCCCGCATTGAATTCAGCTCCGGCGCCGTCGCCAATCTGACCGCCAGTCGGGTGAGCCTTCAGCCCATGCGCAAGGTTCGCCTGTTCCAGTCGGATGCCTACCTCTCGGTCGATCTTCTCAACCGCAGCGCCCAAGTGGTCCGTCTGGAAGACGTCGGAGCCGAGGAAGAACGCGACCCTTACGGCCTTTACCTCGATGTGCCCGGACGGCCTTCTCGCCGCTTGCACATTGATCAACCCACCATCGGCGAGGCGAATGCCATAGCCGACGAACTCACCCATTTCCATGCCGCCTGCACCGGAAATGCGCCCTGCCAAGTCCCGTTGGAGGACGGCATCGAGGCGCTCCGTATCGCTCAAGAGGTGCTGGACTGCATTGAAAACTCCCTGAAATCATGACCCGAAACTGGTTTACCTGCGTCGTCAAGTATGTCCGCCCCGGTGCGGACGGAAGCGAAGAGAAAACAACCGATCAACTGCTCCTGGACGCCTACACCTATACCGAGGCGGAAGCCCGGTTGGTCGGCATCGTCACGGGCGTCTGCACCGGTCCATTTGAAGTCCAATCCATTACCAAGAGCAACTACGCCGAGGTGGTCCGCTGGGACACCGGCGACAAGTGGTTCCGCATCAAGGTGGCCCTGACCAGCTTCGATGAGCGCAGCGGAAAAGAGAAGGAAGCCAACCAGTTCTTCCTCTTCAGTGCAGATGACGTCAAGGATGCCTTCGACAAGACCCGTGAGTTCCTCAAAGGCTCCGGTATCGGGTTCGTCATCCCGGCCATCAGCTACACCAAGATCAGCGAGATCTACCCCCAAAGCGAGGAAGGCTCAACCAACATGACGGCAGCAGACGGTTACGGCGCTGTTCCGGCCGACCACCCGTCCATTGCTCAGCCAGGCGCAGAGGAGGCCGTGCCCGCTGGGGTCGACCCAGAAACGGGGGAGGTCAACTGACCCCTCACCTCCTAGCGAATCGGGGCGTCAGGTCCACTCCCAACATGATCGATAAGCACCTGTGCTTTCGCAGTGTTGGGTGAACCCTGCATAGAAATCATCGCTGCCAAGGGTGGCACTGTCGCCGATAAGGAGCAGGTGCATTTTGGCGCGGGTCATGGCGACATTCATGCGCCGATGCTCTGAAAGAAAACCCACCGTGCCTTCTGCGTTGGAACGGGTCAGGCCGATGACCATGATGTCGCGCTCCTGGCCTTGAAACCCGTCCACAGTCTGGATGGTCAGCCGGCCATTCGAGCCTACAACCTCAGCGTGGAGCAAGTCTTCCAGAAGCGTCACTTGAGCCCGGTAAGGGGCAATGACGCCCACGGTGGCCTCCGGGTGGGCCTCGATCAACTCGCGCACGCGATCGACTGTAAAGTTGGCCTCCTCTGGGTTGCGGATGCTGGCATGGGAGCGGCCTGTCGTATCGGCCTCGGGCGAGGACCGTTCTTCGTCCCATCCGCGTCCAGCCGTGTCGACGAAGGTCAAGGGGGGCAAGTCAGTAAGGGTGCGTCCGGCTACATCAGGTGCGGCGAGAAGTTCGTTAGAATAAAACGTGCGATTGGGAAAGGCCATGATGTCCGCATGCATTCGGTATTGCGTGTCCAACAGGTGGACGTTGCGGTCTCGGTCAATGGCCTTTTCCAAAAGGCTCACACCCAAACCCGCTTTCAAGGCCTTGTCATTTTTGACCGTGGGGGGAAGCTGGAAGGCATCCCCTGCGAGGACCACCCGGTCTGCAATGCGGATGGGAATCCAAGCGGCAGGCTCAAGCGCCTGCCCCGCCTCATCCAAAATGGCGGTCCCGAAGCGTCGGCCCGACATCATCCGGTCTGCGGCGCCCACCAAGGTGCAGCACACCACATCGGCAGCATCCATGGTCCGCTCGGCCAAAAAGCCCTCCAATCGGTCCGCCTCCTTTCGCAGGTCGCGCGCCTCGGCATAGGCGGCGCGGCGGGCCGCCCGTTGCTCCGATCCGAAACTTCGGAATTGCTTTTCGGCCTCCCGCACCGATTCCTCCGCTTGCTTCCGGTAGGCCTTGACCTGCTTGTAGTCAGGGTCAGCCGAAACGATTCTGTCCAGCGCACGACCCACCACCGCGGGGTCCACGCGCATGGGATGCCCGATGCGCACGACGTTGAGCCCCACTGCGCAAAGCCGCTCCACGAGGAGGTCTGCCGCCGCATTCGACGGTGTGGCACAGAGCACCTTCTCACCGCGACGGACCAAGGCCTTCACGAGTTGGACAAGCGTCGTGGTCTTTCCTGTCCCAGGGGGTCCGTGAAGGGTTGTGACTTCAGCCGCTGTCAGCGCATGAGCAACCGCGCGGTTCTGGGACGCATTGAGCTTGGGGTGCTCAAAAGGGTCGGGATTTTTGGGTTCTGGTGCGGCAAAGCCCAAGATGACCTCCCGCAATGCAGCAAGTCGGCTGGGCTTGCCGTCATGCCCTGCATTGAGGACATCGGACAAGGCCCTGGCCATCTCTTTGAAACTCCGCTCATCGAATCGGGCGTCGAGCACCCAAGTGCGGTGGGTCGCTTGTTCGGGAAGGTCCTCTCCATCCAAAATGACCTCGGCCCCCAAACCACGTGCGGACCGCACAATGCCCCGATATGCCACTGGATCGCCCTTGGCGTCAGACGAAGACAATTGAACCGCCGACCCTGAACGAAACGCACCGGGCTCCCCCGACTCTGCCTCCAACTCCACAGTGGGCCTTCCCCCAAGTGTGAAGGCGGTTCGAACGATTCGGACGGGAGCCCAGGTCAGCCCTTCTGCCTTGCGGCGGGCGACTGGCTGTCCCTCTAATATGGAGGCATAACGCGCCTCTTCTGCGCGGTGCTCTATGACCAAGGCTTCCGTCAGCGCGGTCAGTTCCGCGATGCTGTCGCGGTGGGCCATGGGCATTATTGACGGTCGCGCAAGATCTGGAGCGGTCCTACATAGCGGAAGCCCTCTCCATTCTCTGTGATCACCCCGTTGTGCTCGATGTCCTCCAAAGGAAGGCTGTATGAATTCACATCCAAGGTCACGTAGTAGGTTCCTTCCGCAGCCTCTCCCTCACCGGGGGACCATGTGTTGGCGTAGTCTTCTTGGTATAGAATGACCTCTCCCCAGCGGTTGTATACCGTCACGGTGGGCCCGAGGGTGGTGATGGCGTTTCCTTTGATTTCAAAGGAGTCGTTCTCTCCATCTGAATTGGGCGTGAAGACATTGGGAATGGCTTCAATTGCGCAAGGACCGAAGTTCACATCGAAGGTCATGGCGCCCTCTCCAATGCAAGGCGGCGCCATGCTCACGACCACAGAGTAGACATCTGTGGTGCTGACTGTCAAATTGCCGCCGGTCTCGGCAAGGTCGCCCCCAAGGGTTGAACTCCATGCAAACTCCAAATCCCACTCGGACACACCGAGATCGGGCACCAGGATGTGGGCTGTCTCTTATACACATCTCCGAGCCCACGAGACTTCACGGAATC
>CAXHAW010000061.1:0-8234 GCA_964014525.1 uncultured bacterium | reverse complement strand
CGACGGGGATGCTCGAATACCGCGTGCGCATGACGGTGTTCTGGAACATGCGAATGGCGTAGTCCAGTTCCTCGTATTCCTGCTCCACGGCGAGCATGAAGACCATGCCCACATTGGCGCCGGCTGAGAAGTTGCCGCCTTCGTTGGAGATGACCACCCCGCGCCACGGCTTGGAGGGGTCTTCGGCGATGTCGTAGGCGTGGTTCAGCCCCTGGAGGATTTCCCCGCCGATGGTGTTCATCTTGGTGTGGAAGCCCACGTTGAGGATGCCGTCGCCGAGGTCGTGAATGGTCACGCCGCTGTTCTTCCAGACGACCTTGTCTTCGGCGAGATACGCGAGTTTGATTCGCCCCTCTTGTCCAGGCACCACTTCGTAGGCCTTCGTTCCGGGATTGTAGCAGGACCGAACGCCGTCTGACACCGTATAAAAGGTCTCGTGACCGGCGGCCAGGAAGTCGTGCACCCATTGGGCCACATGCTGTCCGTGGGCTTCGCATTGCGCCACGGCCTTGGCCACGCCAACGGCATCCATGGTCTCAAAGGCGCCCATTTCCCAGCCGAATCCGGCGCGCAAGGCGTCGTCAATGCGGTAGGGTTCATCGGCAATCTCGGGGATGCGGTGCGTCACATAGGCAAACACATCGCTGAAGACGCGGCGGTAAAATGTGCCGGCTTCGTCCGTGCCGTCATTCAGCACGCGGGTGCGGGCATCCAACGCGTCGACTTTCTTGGCGGCGTCGAGGGTGGGGTACTTGACCTTGGGCTTCGGCCGGTACTCAAGGGTCTCGAGGTCGAGGCCGAGGATGGCCTTCTTGCCGTCCACCTTGGTCTTCTTGTAGAAGCCTTGGCCGGACTTGCTCCCGAGGTGGCCGTTTTCGACCAAGTGCTGCACAAAGGCGGGCGTCTCGAACACGGCCTTGCGCTCGTCGTCTGGACAGTTGTCCTTGACGCCATTGGCCACATGGACCAGGGTGTCGAGTCCGACCACATCGCAGGTGCGGAAGGTGGCGCTTTTGGGGCGGCCCATGGCCGGTCCAGTCAGCTTGTCCACCGCCTCGATGGAGAGGCCCATGTCTTTCACGGTATGAAAGAGGGCTTGAATGGCGAAGACGCCCACGCGGTTGGCGATGAAGGCCGGGGTGTCCTTGCACAGGACGGTCGTTTTGCCGAGCCGGTCCCGACCATAGGCCATGAAGAAGTCCACCAGTTCCGGAGCGCTGCCGGTGTGCGGGATGACCTCCAGCAGGGCGAGGTAACGTGGCGGGTTGAAGAAGTGGGTTCCGCAAAGGCAGGACTGAAAGTCTTCACTGCGGCCCTCAGCCAAGTCCCCGATGGGGATGCCGGACGTGTTGGACGTGATCGGCGTGCCGAGCTTACGGTGCTGTTCGACCTGTTCGAAGAGGATTTGCTTGATGTCCAAGCGTTCGACGATGACCTCGATGATCCAATCGCATCCTGCGATGCGGGCCATGTCGTCTTCAAAGTTACCCGTGGTGATCCGGTTGGCAAAGGCCTTGCGGTACAGGGGACTCGGTTTGGATTTGATGCAGGCCTTGAGGTGGCCATCGACCGTGGCGTTGCGCGGGCCTTCTTTGGCGGGCAGATCGAGCAGCAGCACGTCGTGACCCGTTTGAGCGAGGTGGCAGGCAATGGCGCTGCCCATGACGCCGGAGCCGAGGACGGCGACGCGGTCGAGGGATTGGGGGAGGGTGGGAGAGGCCATGGTCAGGCGGCGTTGGAATCGAGGTTGTGGTCTTGGGCCTCATTGGGCAGTGCGTCCCGCGCGGGATACTGCACAATGAGGTCATTGAGTCGTTGTAGGTCGTCGAGCAGGCGGTTCGTCCGGTCGTTTCCGAGTTGCTCGGCAATCCAGGCATTGAAGGACCGAACGGCGTTTCTGGCGCGGTCGCGCTCCTTTTTGCCGATGGCGGTCAGGTGAACCCGGACGATGCGGCGATCGCCGTCATCGGCCTTCCGCTCGATCATGCCCTGTGCCTCTAGGTTGTTTAGTAGACGAGAAAGGGAGGTTTTCTCCATGCCCATGCGGGGCCCAAGCTGTGTAGAGGGCGTGCCCCCCCTGTCAATGTTGAGCAGGGCTTGTCCCATGGCCATCGTCGTTCCACGCGACGCAGCGAGTTGGCCATATTGTCTGGCAATGCCAGCCCATGCGAATCGAACGTGGAAATCGATTGTGTCTTTCGGTTTCACCCTCTCAAGATACGTTATGCATGCATACATTCTGCATGCATAACACTTTATCGCAAAACTTTTGGCGGAATGTCCTCTGGAAAATCCGAGAAATCAGGATTCCGTGCGTCCGTCACGGAGGCGAATCTGGCGGTCGGCGCGCTGGGCGAGGCCTTCGTTGTGCGTGACCAGGGCGATGGTCAGGCCGTGGCGGTCGCGCAGATCAAAAAACAGATCGTGCAGGGCGTCTGCGTTGGCGCTGTCGAGGTTGCCGGACGGTTCGTCTGCAAACAACAGGGGCGGGTTGTTCACCAAAGCCCTGGCGACAGCGACCCGCTGTTGCTCGCCACCGCTGAGTTGGCTCGGCAGGTGCTTGGCCCGGGCGGCGAGCCCGAGTTCTTCTAGTCGCGCCATGGCGGCCATTTTGGCTTCTTCTTCGCTCTTTCCGCCGACCAACGCGGGCAGCATGGCGTTTTCCAACGCGTTGAACTCGGGGAGGAGTTGGTGGAATTGAAAGACGAATCCGATGTGGGCGTTTCTGAACTGGGCCAGGGCCCGGTCTTTCAGTGCCGCGAGGTCCACACCATTGGCCACCACCGACCCCTGGTCTGGACGGTCGAGGGTGGAGAGGACATTGAGGAGGGTGGTCTTTCCGGCACCGGAGGGACCGACGATGGAGACGACCTCGCCTTTTGCCAGCGAAACGTCCACGCCACGGAGGACCTGAAGGTCGCCATGGGCCTTGTGGATTCCGGTTGCGTCGAGCATGTGCGAAAGCTAAGGCTGAAGGCTAACTTCGCGGCGCCTTAACGGCCGCAATTCAAGACCCACCGCCATGAACCTCCACGAATTCCAGGGCAAGTCCATTCTCAAGCAATACGGTGTCGCCATTCAGGAAGGCCGCGTGGCCTCCACCCCTGAAGAGGCCCACGAGGTCGCCGTTCAGCTCCAAGAGGAAACCGGCACGGGCTGGTTTGTCGTCAAGGCGCAGATTCACGCTGGTGGCCGAGGCAAGGGAACGGTGACCGAAACCGGAAGCCACGGCGTGGTGTTGGCCAAGGGCCTCGAGCACGTCAAGGATACGGCTGCGGGCATTCTCGGTGGTCACTTGGTGACGGCCCAGACCAACGCCAAGGGCAAGCAGGTCAACCGCGTCCTCATCGCACAAGACGTCTACGAGCCCGGTGACAGCGAGCCACGTGAATTCTACATGAGCGTTCTCCTCGACCGAAGCCAGGGTCGCAACATCATCATGTACAGCCCCCAAGGTGGGATGGACATCGAAGCGGTGGCGGAAGAGACCCCGGATCAGATTTTCAAAGAGACCATCGACCCCGCCATTGGATTGCGCGATTTCCAGGCCCGGCGTATCGCTTTCAATTTTGGATTGAGTGGCAAGGCGTTCAAGGAGATGACCAAATTCGTCAAGGCGCTGTATGCGGCATACGTGGGCAGTGATGCTTCCATGTTTGAGATCAACCCCGTGCTTAAAACCTCGGATGACCGGGTCATGGCAGTGGACTCCAAGGTCACCCTCGACGGCAACAGCCTCTATCGCCACCCGGATTATGCCGCCATGCGGGACACCAGCGAAGAGGACGCCACCGAGGTGGAAGCTGGAGAAGCGGGCTTGAACTACGTGAAGCTCGACGGCAATGTCGGTTGCATGGTCAACGGTGCTGGCCTCGCCATGGCCACGATGGACATCATCAAGCTCAGTGGTGGTGAACCGGCCAACTTCTTGGATGTCGGCGGCACCGCCGATGCCGAGCGCGTTGAGAAGGCCTTCCGCATCATCCTCCGTGACTCTGCCGTCAAAGCCATTCTGGTCAACATCTTCGGGGGCATCGTCCGCTGTGACCGCGTCGCCCAAGGGGTCGTGGATGCCTACCGAAACATGGGGTCCATTGACGTTCCGATCA
This sequence comes from uncultured bacterium, assembly GCA_964014525.1. Taxonomy (GTDB): domain Bacteria; phylum Bacteroidota; class Bacteroidia; order Flavobacteriales_D; family Sanyastnellaceae; genus UBA8752. The sequence continues at coordinate 4,125 of CAXHAW010000061.1, read as the reverse complement.
TCGTGCGGCTCCAAGGCACCAATGCGGAGCAGGCCAAGCGGTTGATTGACGAGAGCGGACTGGAGGTGCACAGCGCCATCCTGCTTCAGGAAGCAGCCGACAAGGTGGCCGCTGTCCTCGGCTGATTCGGTCAGGCCTTCTGAACAGCGGTGAGTCCGTCACCAACGGGCAAGGTGACCGCGCGAAGCGATGCGTCTTCTCGCAGTCGTGTATGGAGGGCCCGGAGGGCATCCGGCTTGGTTCCGGTCGCTGCATTTGCTCCCCATAAGGTTCCGCTCCACCACGTGTTGTCAAACAGCATCCATCCGCCCTCTGCCATGAGCGGGAGGAGGCCCTCGAGGTGGTCCATTGTTCCTTGCTTGTCAGCATCCACGAAGGCCAAGTCGATTCGTCCGTTTGTCGGGACATCCCAGTTGTCCAACACGTCCATGACGTTGGCGTGATGCCGGTGAATTCGTTCGTGGCCTTCTGCCCGACACCAGAATTTGTCTTGGAGGGCAAACAACTCGTCGTTGCGTTCCACGGTGTGCAGCGTGCCGCTTGGATCCAGTCCTTCGAGCAGACACAGCGTTCCGTATCCGGTGAACGTTCCCAATTCGAGGGCCACAAGGGGGCGAATCATGCGGGACGCCATGGCGACGGTTCTTCCCGTTTGGACATCGCTCATCAGTCGGCCATGTCGCGTCTGTTGCCACGTGGCGACGCGCAATTCACCGAGCAATGCCGGCTCTGGCGCGCTGGATTCTGTGGTGAAGGTGAGGAGGTCCATCGGGGGACCAAGATCGCGGTTCAGCAGAAGACCTCAATGCAGTTGAAAAGGCAGATGAGTTTGGATATTCGAATGGGTCATCCTACGGTTTCAGCGTGGTCTTCTGGAGATATGGGTTTTGCGTCCCCCTTATCTTCGCCGCTCAATGGCAGAAGGGGATCAAAACATGCGCAAAATCGGTGGGCTGGATGCCCTTGCTGATCTGCATCGCAAGATGGGCGGGGAACGCGCGGAGATTCCGGAGTTGCAAGGGGGTGAAGAACCAATGGATGGGAAGCGCCCAACGAATTTGTATGTGTCGCGGGATCGCAAAGCCCGCAGGGGCAAGGAGGTCACACTCGTAGAGGGTTTTGACCCGGGCGAACACCATGACTTGGCCCTCTCGACTGCCAAATCTCTCAAGGCCCATTGCGGTGTTGGCGGAGGATGGAAAGAGGGGGTGGTGCTCCTTCAAGGAGATCACCGTCAGCGCGTGGCCGAATGGCTCACCCGCGAAGGCTATGCAGTCAAGCACAAAGGAGGATGAGCAAACCAGACGAATCGACAGCGCCTTCCCCAGTGGGGTACGTGGTCAGAACCTTGATGGGGCTTGAGCCCCTTGTCGCTGCCGAAGCTGAAGCTTTGGGTGCTGTGAATGTGGAAACAGGGCGTCGCAGTGTAACGTTCTCTATCCACGAAGCGGGGCTCTATCAGTTCATGCAGACCACCCGGTTTTCAGTTCGGGTACTACGGCCCATTTTTCGATTCAAGGCCAAGGATCCAGATGATTTGCATGCGAAAGCGGTGAAGCTCAACTGGGGACATTGGGTTGACGCCCGACGGTCCATGGCCTTGGATGTCACGGTCAACAGCGAACAGTTCCCGCACGACCAGTTTGCCATGTTCCGTCTGAAGGACGCCATGAGCGATCACTTCAGGGACAGGCTGAGGGGCAGTGGTCACTTGGACATCAACCGGACTGCGCCAGAACAGCTGATTCACCTTCACATCGCTGGTGAAGAGGTGACCATCTCGCTCGATTTGGTGGGCAAGGACGCGCTGTTCAAGCGCGGTTATAGGGCCCCTCGGGCGCGTGCGCCACTCAATGAGGTTTTGACCGCTGGCCTGTTGGCGTTGGCTGGATGGAAGCCGGGCGAGACACTGGTCGACCCGATGTGTGGATCGGGGACGTTTGCCATTGAGGCTGCGTTGTGGACAGCGGGTGTGCCCGTGCATGCTGGGCGCAACGACTGGACGATTTTTGGGGTGCCTGGTTTTGACCCCGAGTTGTGGCGGTCCATTGGGGAGTCGGCTCGCGAAGAGCGAATCTCAAGGGCGCCCATTCTCGCTTCGGATTGGAACAAGCATCCAGTAGGGGATGCGCGAGAAAGCATTCGCACGGCCGGCGTTGAGCACTTGGTGCGGGTTGAGGTAGCTGATTTCCTTGACCTGAAGCCACCTCGGGACGTGGAGCCCGGGTTGATTGTCTTGAACCCGCCGTATGGTCAGCGTGTGCATGCGGACGACTTGGAGAACCTGTATGGTGGCATTGGGGGTGCATTGAAGCACCGCTGGACTGGATGGAGGGCGGCTTTGCTGTTCCCCAAGGATTTGGAAGCCCAGCACAGGATTGGCCTCAAGCCTTTAGCCAAGCACACGGTCATGAATGGTCCATTGTCTTGCACTTGGGCCATTTACGAGCTTTTCAAGGGAAAGCGGCTTGATCACCTGATGGGGGAGGACGCGGAAGGTTCACCGGAACCGGTTGAGAACCCCGGTGCAAATGAGACGGAAGGGGAGACGGTGCGGTTTCGCCGCCCCCGCATGCAGAAGCCGGAGGAGGAGTGAAGCCGTTGGGCGAACTTGTCCGCATGAAACGTCCATTTTCAGGAAATGCATGCTGCACCGCTAACGGCGTGTGGCTCCTCCTTTTTGCTGTTTTGATGGCGGGGTGCGGTTTCAAGGGAAGCCAGGCGGATCTGGTCTTGCACAATGGGATCATCCTGACCATGGACGAAATGGGGTCTGAGGCCCAGGCCTTGGCAGTTCGCGGTGGACGCGTGATTGACGTTGGGGCTGAGCGCGCCATTCTCAACAAGTACGCTGCAGCACAGGAGGTGGATTTGATGGGGGCCGTCCTTGTCCCTGGACTGATGGACGCCCATGCGCATTTTGTGGGATTCGCAAAGGGTCTGGCCGTGGCCAACCTTGTGGGCACCAAGTCCGAGGAGGAGGTATTAGCCAAGGCAAAAGTGCAGGCCGAGCAGGTCGCAGGTTGGGTTCTTGGCAGGGGATGGGATCAGAATGATTGGGTGGAGGGTCAATTCCCCGACCGCCGCGATGCACTTGATGCGATGTTCCCCGATCGCCCAGTGCTTTTGGAGCGGGTGGATGGCCACGCAGTCTGGGCCAATGCCAAAGCGTTGGATATCGCCGGCTTCACGACTGAATCAGACGTGTTTGGTGGCGAACTGTTGCGCAACGCAGATGGAGCGTTGACGGGGGTGGTGCTTGACAAGGCGGCGGACAGTTTGCAGGCATTGGTACCCGAGCCAGACAGCACCCGTCTGGCACAATTGATGGTGGCAGCATCAGAACGCTGTGTGGCAGCTGGGTTGACCCACATTACCGATGCGGGTCTGGGCCCCCAAGATGTGGAGGCCATCGATGCTTTGCAGCAGTCGGGTGAGCTTCCCCTGCGCTTCTCTGTGATGGTGAGCGATGACCCCGATGCGTTGGATCACTTTTTGCCGCTTGGCCCGCGAATTGACACAGCGTCCATGCTCGATGTGCGGGCCGTGAAATTCTACATGGACGGGGCGCTGGGTTCGCGGGGTGCAGCCTTGCTTGAGCCTTACTCAGATCGCCCCGAATCCAGCGGGCACTTTTTGCAGGATGAGGAAGAATACAGGGTCAAGATTGAGCGAACCAAGGCGGCCGGCTTTCAGGTGGCGACCCATTGCATCGGAGATGCAGCAGTGAGACGGGTGCTTCAGAACTATGGAGAGCTGCTGGGTGGGGTCAACGATTTGCGCTGGCGCATCGAACACGCTCAGGTGGTTCAGCGAGCGGACGTCTCGGCGTTTTCTGAATTCACCGTGATCCCCTCGATTCAACCCACCCACGCCACCAGTGACATGTATTGGGCCGGCCAACGGCTCGGTCGCAACCGGGTGCGGAGGGCATACATATATAGTACGTTGCAAAATCAGCTCGGGTGGTTGCCACTCGGGACTGACTTTCCGGTGGAGGGCATTGAACCCTTGCGGACCTTCTATGCTGCCACGGTGCGCAAGGACGTCGAGGGGTGGCCGGACGGGGGGTATCAAATGGATGAAGCCCTATCAAGGGAAGCGGGATTGCGGGGCATGACCGCG
>CAXHAW010000060.1:0-8348 GCA_964014525.1 uncultured bacterium | reverse complement strand
CCATATCTCCGGCCCCGTGGTTTCGTAATGGGCCTGGCGGTTGGCAAGATTGTCATACTGGTTGCACCAAATGCTGTTCGGGATCTCTTTGTGCAGCCTTTCTGCCACGCTGTAATAACTGTCAGGGTGGTCTGGTGCCACAGCCGTGGGACAAACGTGAACCTCGGCCCCAACGGCCCGCAGGATGTCGATCTTCTCTTTGGACTGCTTGTCGCTCATGGTGCAGATCAAGCTGTACCCCTTGACTGCGCATGCCAAAGCCAGCCCCATCCCCGTGTTTCCGGATGTGCACTCGATGATGGTGCCTCCGGGCTTGAGTTGCCCATTCTTCTCCGCAGCCTCAACCATGCTCAACGCCATGCGGTCCTTGACACTGTGTCCAGGATTGAAGTACTCCACCTTGGCCAACACTGGGCAAGGGAAGTCTTTGGCGACCCCGTTGAGTCGAATCATGGGCGTGTTCCCGATGGCGCCGAGGATGTTTTCGTGGATGATCATGACAGGAAAAAGTCTGCGGCAAAGATACCGGCCATCTCAGTCGAAACGCAGGGATTCTACAGGGTCCAATCGAGAGATATACCGCGCGGGGAGAAACATGGCGAACGCGCAGGCCAAAAGGATGCCGGCTTCCACCATGGCAATCCGAACCAGATCCAGATGAATGGGCACCGTCGACAGGTAGTAGCTCCGCGCATCCAGCGCAATCCACCCCGTCTGCAATTGGAACAAGGCCAATCCAAAACCAATGGCATTGCCCCAGAACAGGCCGCGAATGAGAATCCGCACGGCAAGCCTCACAAAGACCGCCATCAATGGGCCGTCCGGCATGCCTAGGGCCTTCATCAAGCCGATGGACCGCGTGCGCTCAAGCATCAGCAACAGCAACGCCGACGCCATGTTCAGGATGGCAATCATCAGCATCAGTCCGATGATGAGCTCCACATTGAGGTCGAGCATGGCCAACCACTGGAACAGCTCCGGGTGATCGTCCACCACACTGCGAACGTCCAAGTCATAGGGCACGGCAAAAAAGACACTGTCCGACAGGGTCCACAAGGCACCGTAGTCCCTCACGCGTATTTCGACACCCCCAATGTATCGGTCGCTGGTGCCCCCTGCGAGCCGGACGGTTGGCGCGGACATTTCAGCATCATCACCCCAATCAATCCAAGCTGTATCCGGGAGGGTCTCTCCCCCATCAGACACCACCAACCTCGCAGAACCACTCCCCTCCAAAGGATGTGGGCCCGGGCCCCGCCATTCCACCCCTTTCCACAGGTACTGCAATCGATTGCGACCGCCATTTGCAGCTGCCTGCACGTATCGAACACCTGGCTGCTCGTCCACCACGGGGTCTGAGACCTGCAATCGAGCCGCAATGCCCCACCCACTCAGCTGCTGCAAATGGTGCATTCCAGAGAACACATATTCAGCATCGAATTCCTGCAGCCCCGTGGCATAGACACCGCACACCGTGAAAACACGGGGACGCATCTCCCCTCTGGGATTGGCGAGAAGCAACCTGACGCGCTGCCCGATGTCAAGGCCGAGTTCTCGCGCATGGATGGAAGAGACCAAAAGGTCCATGGACTCCGATTCAGGACTGAAATCGGGCAAACGTCCCTGTTGGAGGCGATCAGAGAGAAATACCGTATCTGCATCCATCCCCAACCCCTTCACGAGCACCCCTTCGACCTCCTCAGCAGTCTCTAAGATGGCGGGCCGTTGAGCAAAGGCCTGCACTTGCTCTACACCGGAGATTGAACGCAGGCGAGCGGTATCGACATCCGCCCACGCCACCCTGTCCGTTCCCTGGGTCCGTCCTTGGTCCGCAGCCACGACGCGCAGGTGGGCACCGAATCCCACCACAAGCTCCCGGACATCGCGCTGAAAGCCCTGGACAATGGCCAAAGACAGGATGATCAAGGCCACCCCGACCGCCACGCCGCCTTCCGCGATGCGCACCACCGGGCGGGCAATCCCGCGTCCCGTCGGATCCACAGTCATCCGACGCGCCAGAAACCGAACCGCTTGACGGGAGCCTTTGCGCATACGCTGCAAGGTAGCCGGGCCGTTACTTTGCCCACATGCGTGTCCTGTCCGTTTTCCTCCTTGCCCTGCTCACGTCCTTTCAAGCGCCCGTGGCACAGGTTCTTCCTGGCGATGCCCAGATGGACACGTACCTGCCGTTGCTCAAGGGCAAGCGCGTCGGTGTGGTCTGCAACCATACTGCTGCCATTTCCTCCGGGAAAGGACAATCGACACACCTCATAGACACCCTGCTCTCCTCGGGTATTGACATCACCGCTGCCTTCGGACCAGAGCACGGTTTCCGTGGCGACCTCCCCGACGGAGAAAAAGCGGACGACGGTCGGGATCCAAAAACCGGAATTCCCGTTTACAGCCTCTATGGGACCCACAAAAAGCCCCCTGCTGCGCAAATGCAAGGCCTCGACGTGGTCGTTTTTGACATCCAAGACGTGGGCATGCGATGCTACACCTACCTCTCGACACTCATCCTGGTCATGGAGGCCTGCGCCGAAACGGAAGTCCCCCTTATCCTGCTCGACCGACCCAATCCAAACGGTCACCTTGTGGATGGACCTGTCCTCGATACCGCCTCCACCCGGTCCTTCGTCGGCTTCCTTCCCATCCCCCTTTCCCACGGCATGACCTTGGGGGAACTTGCACTGATGGCCAATGGCGAAGGGTGGCTCGGTGGAGGCTACTCCGACAGCCCGAATCCCAATCTGAGCTGTGACCTCACCGTCATTCCCTGCACCGGTTGGTCTAGACAGAACCGATGGACACCCCCCATAGCCCCCAGTCCAAACCTGCCCTCCCCTGCAGCGATCCAGCTCTACCCCCATTTGGTCCTGCTTGAAGCCACCATTTCCAGCGTGGGACGCGGAACGGATGAACCCTTCACCATCGTCGGTTTCCCGGGCATGACCCGGTCGGTCCACAGGTTTACCCCCACCCCCAACGCGGCCAGCAAATACCCCAAGTACGCTGGACAACTGTGCAATGGATTCTCCCTGCATCGCCGCCTTGGCGCATGGAAAGCCCAACAAAATGACGACCGACTCCACCTCGAAATTCTCCTCGAATTACAAGAAGGGTGGACCAGCACCCCCGCAGGAGACCAAAGTCCCTTCATCGACCGGCCGGAGTTCTTTGACCAGCTCGCAGGTGGCCCAGAATTGAGGCTGGCCTTGGACGACCCAAAAAAGCGAGGCCAGCTCGAAGACATCTGGGCAGATGACAGGAAGGCATTTTTGGAACGGCGGAGTGTTTACCTTCGCTACCCAGCGGGCCATTGAGCCCCTAAAACATCGTCGATGAAGCGCACCCTCTCCCTGCTCCTTCCCGCCACCTTGGCTGTTTTCCTGACCGCCTGTTCCACGTCAGAGGACTATTTGCCCCCGGCGTACTCCTGCGACTGCGGCACACTCACTTTGGATGGCGTTTCTATGCCCGTTCTGGGCGCGGAGTTCGTCTATCTCCCCGGCGAAGACAGCCTCATGACGCGTCGCTACTTCGTCACGGCTGACGCCCGCGCTGAAGGAGAACTCCAAGAGCACGCGGTGAGCCTAACGCTCGACGTCCTCAACGTCCAACAGGGCGCCATCTTCTATCCAGACAGCGGGGTGTTCACTCAGGTTGATGAGACCAACTTCAATGTTGCCTTTGACACCACCCAAACCTTTCGGGTAACCAACGGCGTGGCCAGTGTCATTGCCGCACCGCTCGCAGGTGGTGAAGAAGCGGTGAACATTGACTTTCTCATTCGGAGGGAACAGGACGGAGAACTCGTGGGTTTCGAGCGCACACTCGCAGGTAACTTTACGGTCGTCATCGAATAAGCAGGGCAACGGTCGTAAATTATACTTATGACCGAACGCTTGATGAGGATTGCCTTTGCTGGCTTCCTTTTGATACACTCCATTTTTCTTCGGGCCCAACCAGAAGATTGGTTGGTGGTTCCCAGCGCATATGAGTTTAGTATGACGGTGACCTACACCATTTCCGTCAATGGACTTGTGGGTGCAGGACAGCAGAACGTCGCTGCCGTGTTTGATGACGGAACCTGTATCCTTCCGCCTCTGGGGGTGGATTGTTCTGGTCAGTGCGAGTCCGATTCAGACGGGGACGGTATTTGTGACGGAGATGAAGTCGCGGGATGCATGGACTTCAACGCCGGCAACTACAGCTCAGTTGCAACGGACAATGAAGGTTGTCTATACCCTGGCTGCACCTACACAGACGCAGTGAATTTCTCAATCGAAGCGAACCAAGACGACGGTTCATGCGCGTTCGTTTTGGAGTCCTCGTGTCCTACAGACATCAATGGAGACGGCATCACAGCCGCATCAGACATCCTCGAGCTTCTCGCCACCTATGGCGACCCTTGTCAATGAATATTACACCTCGATAACCGCCTCGCCAGTAATGGCAAACACGCGGTCACGGTCAGCGGGTTTAATCACGTACATGCCCGTAAAATCTCCAAAGGCAGGAAGGACGACCTGTCTCTCGGAAAGGTGGAAGCACGGCAGGCGAAGGCGCTGTCTGCCAGAACCCTCTAGCCGAATACCTGGATGAACATGGCCACACACGTGATGGCCAAAATCGGCCCGGATGTCATCTGGATCATGTGTAAAGGTGAAAGGACGTGAGTCCATCCTATCCAACTGTATGATACTGGATTCCCTCAAAAGGGCCGCTGGAATCCCATCATGATTGCCCCGCACAAGAATCCACTCCTTGTCCGAGAATTCTTGACAAAGGCCAGCAAATGGCTCCCATTCCCGATTGATGTCACTGTGGAAGAGGTCTCCGAGAAGCCAAATTCTCTCTGGCCTCAAACTCTGGATAGACACCCGAAGGCGATTCAAGGTGGCCAACGTTGGCTCGGAGCCAATGGGCACACCGTGCTTCCGAAAGTGGGCCGCCTTTCCCAAGTGAAGGTCGCTGAGCCAAAGTGCTGACCTAGAAGGCCAGAATGCGGCACCATTCGGAAGAAGGACAAGCTCTTCCCCAGCCGCTTCGACACACTCACCTTGGAAATTCCCAAGCCGGGGTGTCACGGTGTCCAGCCGATGTTCATCCCAAACCGGATACCCGGCAACCATTCCTCTTTCCCAAAAACAAATTGGGGAGTGGGATCGTCAGGGGTTCCCAAAGTCGTGGTGGTGGATTTGACTTGAGGGCCCAAAAAAAGGTCTCCCCGCACGTGTTCACTGATCTTGAATTGTCCGCCAATAACAGCGCCCAAGCCCAGTGCGCTGCGGCGCTGGATGCCGATGAAGTTCGTCGTCATGGTCCTTTCGATGCATCGCACCCGCGCAAATGCCCCCAAATAAAAGCCTTTGCCTACCTCTGGCGACAAATAGACCCGTGCCTCCGGCATGGCCAGAAAACCAATCCAATCCACTGCATTGAGGGAGGTGTTGATGCTCAGGAGGTCCTCGAGGTCATTGGTGTTGAGTTCCAAATTGGCCCTGACCACAGCCCCTGTCATCTGAACCGAAATCCGATTGGACACAGCCTGCTCGTAAGACACCTGAAATTGCCCCGCAAAAAGTCCAAACGGATTGGCCTTAACACACCATGAGCGCCCTTCTTCCTGGGCAACAGAATCGGCGGGCAAAGCCAACAAACCTGCAATCAAGAGGAACAGCAGGAAAAAAGGGTGATGCTTCATCGTCATCAAAAGCCGAAACCCATGTTCAATCCAAAGCGAATTCCAGTGTCGCTCTCATCGTCGAGAGCAAAACCATAATTCTCATAGTCACCCTCGCTCGTGGTCGAGGTGCTCTTGAACTGAGGGCCAAGGAAAAGGTCGAACGTCAACCCATTGGCCAGTTTGTACTGGTATCCCAAAACAAACCCTCCACCCAATGCAGATCGGGTCTGGGTGCTCGCCTTGTCACTGTCCACTTGGGTCTTGACACTTCTGTACCGAGCAAAAGGGGCGATGTACAAGCCCCGAGGCGCTTCGTCTCCCAAGTAGTAACGGAATTCGGGAATCACAATGAATCCAGAACGCGTGGCCGTCACTGAGGTCAAGCCTCCCAGCGTGTCCCCGGTCGTCAGCGAAATCGAACCAAAGATGCCACCTGGCACAAGTTGAACTGAGGCACGATCAGATAAGAAATGCTCGTAACCAAATTGATACTGGCCTGCGAACCAACCGAGCGGATTGGACTTGACAACCCCCATGCCATCCTGGGCTTGAACACCCAGGCTCAATGTCACGGCGAGGCAGGAAAGAAGAAGAGAAGACTTCATGAATTCCAATGAAAATGATGATGAAAGATCTGCGTTGCGGCGACGAAGATAGGTGCATGTAGTTTTGAGGCATGACATCGGCCGTCTTCTTCGAACAGGTCAAAATTGCCTTGCGCTCCATTCGGGCGCAGTGGCTTAGAACCCTGCTGACGGTCACCATCATCGGCACGGGCATCATGGCGCTGATGTCCATGATCACAGCCACAGAAGCCTTACAATCCAGCTTGATCGACCAATTTGTCGGCTTGGGGGCAGGGACGATTCAAATCAGCCAAAAAATCGACCAAGGCTCATTCAAAGGGCGCCGGTTGGGCCAATCAGATCCTGTGACCTTCCAACAGGCAATGGCCCTGAAGTCCGCCCTCGAAAGTGTGGCCCCCACATCCGTATCCGCACGGGGCACCATGATGGGACGGCTGGCCCGATCCGGGGAAGAGACAGACCCCAATGTACTCGTGGTCGGTGGCGACGAAGGGTTCCTTCCCATGAGCGAATATGACCTTCGAGCCGGCAGGAACTTCACAGCCGAAGAGGTCAGGCGCAACGCTCCTTTGGTCATCCTTGGTCAAGCAGCAGTAGACAAGCTCTTCTCTCCGGCGGAAAACCCCATTGACCAAGACATCCGCATCCGAAACCGCCGATACCGTGTGGTGGGGGTGCTGGCAGAACAGGGCGCATCATTCGGCATGTCCCAAGACAACCAAGCCATCCTCCCCGTGGGCGAGATCCGCGCCCGATTCAGCGGGCGTCGCACCTCATACAGCATTCAAGTAAAATCCCCCGACCCAGAGAGGATTGGAACCCTTTCAGAACAAATTACCGGAGAGATGCGGGCCATCCGTGGCGATTTGCCCGGCTTCGAAGACAGCTTTCGACTGACCCGATCCGACGCCCTCATCGAGCAGTTCGACCAAGGCCTGAGCAGCGTCACCTACGCCGCCCTGTTCCTCGGGTTGATCACCCTGTTGGGCTCATCCATCGGGTTGACCAACATCATGCTCGTCACCGTCACGGAAAGAACAAGGGAAATTGGACTGCGCAAAGCCCTCGGGGCCTCCTCAGCCACCATCCGCACCCAGTTTCTGGTCGAGGTCGTCATCATCGGCCTGCTCGGCGGAGTCGTTGGTGTCTTGCTGGGCATCGGGGTGGGCAACCTGGTCGCCAATGAACTCAGCGCCCCCTTCGCGCTTCCCTGGGGCTGGGTCTTCGTTGCACTCTGTCTGAGCGGCGCTGTCAGTCTTGGAAGTGGTTACTATCCTGCGCGACGCGCCGCCCAATTGGACCCAATCGAATCCCTCCGCCACGCCTGATCAAAAGCCCCACAACGGACCCAAACACGTCGTAAATTTGCGACGATGCCCCACCGCGACTCCAACCGCGTCGTTTGGATCATGCGAAAGCCCCGCAGTCTGGGGAACTTCAGCATAGAAACATCCTATCACACCATGCAGAATGCTTGGCCGGAGAATCACCCTCGACCACACATGCACACGGCGAGCCGATTTACTTCCGGTATCCTTCAACGCATTGGCATCTGGCGTGAGGTTCGGTCCCTGGGGTTCCCTTTGATTCACATTACAGGAGACATCCACTTCGCTGCAATTGGACTCCGTCATAAGCCTGTGATATTGACCATCCACGATTTGGGCATGCTCGATGAAGGGAATCGCATCAAGCGCATGCTGAAGCAGCTTTTTTGGCTGACCCTTCCCCTGCGTTCGTGCGACCACCTCATCGCCGTGTCGCAGCGAACCAAGGAAGACATTCACCGCCGAAGCGGCTACCCACTGGACAACATCTCCGTGATTCCCAGTGTCATCTCCCCCACCTTCCGGAGGCGGGGTGTCCAACCCAATCAACCCAAACCGCGAATCCTTCACATCGGACTCGCCGACAACAAGAACCTATCCGGTCACGCCGACGCCCTGTCAGGACTCAATGTTCACCTCCGCATCATTGGAGAACCTTCACCGGATCAGCATTCCATGCTGCGCAGTTACGGTATTGATTCTGTCTCTTATACACATCTGACGCTGCCGACGATCCTACCTGTG
>CAXHAW010000059.1:0-8442 GCA_964014525.1 uncultured bacterium | reverse complement strand
CACAGGTAGGATCGTCGGCAGCGTCAGATGTGTATAAGAGACAGGTCAAGTTCGATGCGGAAGGTTCGGACCCAGTGGAGTTCAAAGGCAAGACATTTAGCAACCCCAATTATGTTCCGAATAAATCGGGACGGAATGGAGTTCACGAGTTGAGCAGGGTGTTCCAGGTGCGTGCATATCCCACCTTGGTTTACCTCGATGAAAGTTTGGAAATGATTGCGCCAATTAGTGGCTACAAGAACCCCCAGCAGCTTGAACTCTACTTGCGGTTCTTTGATGAGGCTTGGGCTTCAGGCACGACGCAGGAAGAGTGGGATGCGTTTCAGCAGTCTTTCTCGCCCACCTTTAATTGACCGTCCCAGACGGGGCGATTTCCCAAAAAGAAGCATCATGTCCGGCCCGCCTTCCAAAGAAGGCGGGCCGGCGTGTATTTTCGCGCCACGCAACGAACGCAACCATGAGTGAAAACGCCCGCCTTACGTTTGAAGACAAGGAAGTTGATTTGCCCGTTGTGCGGGGATCTGAAGGAGAAGTCGCATTGGACATTTCTAAGCTGCGTGGGCAAACGGGACTGATCACGCTTGATCGGGGCTTCAAGAACACGGGCTCAACGCTCAGTGGCATCACCTTCCTCAACGGAGAAGAAGGGATTCTGCGTTATCGCGGTTATTCCATCGAGGATTTGGCTGAGCATTCATCCTTCATGGAGGTGGCTTACTTGCTGATGTATGGTGACCTCCCCGATCAAAAGCGACTCGATTGGTTTGAGAGCAGTGTCAAAATGCACACGCTGGTGCACGAAAACATGAAGCGCTTTTTCGAAGCGTTTCCAATGGGAGCTCACCCTATGGGCATGTTGAGTGCGATGTCATCCACGCTGTCCACATTTTATCCTGGAAGCCAAGATCCAAACCGATCAGTGGAAGACATTGAGTTGACGATCCACCGTTTGATTGCGAAGCTGCCCACCTTAGCAGCCCAATGCTACAAGCACAACATGGGTCACCCCACTGTCTATCCGGCCAACGACCTCTCCTACACAGAGAACTTCTTGTATATGATGTTCGCTTTGCCGACGGACGACTATGAAATTGACCCGGTCATTGACAGTGCCATCAACAAGCTCTTGATTCTGCACGCCGACCATGAGCAGAACTGCAGCACTTCAACCGTGAGAATTGTAGGGTCCTCACAGGCCAATCTGTATTCGTCTATTGCCGCTGGAATTTCTGCCTTGTGGGGCCCACTTCATGGTGGTGCCAATCAAGCTGTCATTGAAATGCTGGAGCAAATCAAGGCAGATGGTGGAGACCTCCAGAAGTGGATTGACAAGGCAAAAGACAAGTCAGACAGCTTCCGCCTGATGGGCTTTGGGCACCGTGTCTACAAAAATTTCGATCCGCGTGCCAGAATCATCAAGAAGTCTGCTGACGAGGTGCTGGCGAAGCTCGGCGTCGATGATCCGGTATTGGATATTGCCAAGCAACTGGAGGAAGTGGCATTAAAGGATGAATACTTCGTGCAGCGCGGCCTCTACCCCAATGTCGACTTCTACAGCGGCATCATTTACCGTGCGCTGGGCATTCCGACTGAGATGTTCACCGTGATGTTTGCATTGGGACGCCTTCCAGGTTGGATTGCCCAGTGGAAGGAGATGAGTGAGAACGGGGAGCCGATTGGCCGTCCGCGTCAAGTCTACACCGGACACAATGAGCGAGCTGTTCAGCCGATAGCCAATCGCTGATGTTTGATGCGAGCCTCATCGAAGGGGTGAGTTCCCATGTTGACGCCCGCGGTGTTGCGGTGGTCACCTTCGCCCACCCCCGTTCAAACAGCTTGCCTGGGGCAGTGCTTGGAGAATTGGCCCGTGTTATTCGCGGGCTTGGCGCAAGGGAGGATGTGCGCGTGCTGGTTTTGGGCTCATCTGGTGACAGGGCCTTTTGTGCCGGTGCTTCTTTTGACGAGTTGGTGGCGATTTCTGACGAAGCCGAGGGGCTCCAATTCTTCATGGGTTTTGCCGATGTGATCAATGCAATGCGCTCGATTCCGAAGCTGGTGATCGGCCGTGTTCAGGGCAAGGCGGTAGGCGGTGGTGTCGGTGTGGCCTCGGCCACTGATTTTTGTCTGGCCTCACGGCACGCTTCAATCAAGCTGAGTGAGTTGGCTGTGGGAATCGGACCCTTTGTTGTGGGCCCGGCAGTAGAGCGGAAGGTGGGGGTTTCAGCGATGAGCCAATTGGCAATCGACGCCACTGAGTGGAGGTCTGCTGAATGGGCGTGTGACCGGGGATTGTATGCTTCTGTTCACGAGGACAGTGTTTCAATGGATGAGGCTGTGGATTTGCTGGCCGGTCGTTTGGCTGCGTCCAATCCTGAGGCCATGGCCGCGATGAAGCAGACGTTTTGGCGGGGAACGGAGGATTGGGACGCCTTGCTGGCTGAACGCGCCGCGATTTCTGGTCGGCTCGTTCTGTCCAATTTCACCAGGAAGGCCATCGCCCGATTCAAGGGGGGATGATCTGATTGCGGTAATCCACACAACTGGGTTGAGGACCCTGTTTTTTGTGTTGCGGAATGTGGCTGTTGTCCTCCAATTTGCAATGCATGCACAGACCCAATACCAAGCGACTTCGATGGGACCGCATCGGTGCTGTATTGGCCGTGCTGCTTTTGGGGAGTTGGGGCATTGCAGCAGTGATTCCCGATTCCAGAACCGGTGCGATGATTGAGTCGGAGGGTCGGGTTTCGATCATTCAGTCCTATCCGTCCGAGAGCGCTGTCGTGGATGATCAAGGTGAACAAGATGAAGCCTTGGATGCGCAGGCTGTGCCCGCAGCGAATGAGGCCGTGGAGCCTGTTACACAACCCGCTGAGATCCGGGAAGAAGTGGTTCATTCGGGTCCATTGCCCCGGCGTGGAATAGCCCCGTGTAGTTGTTCCAAGCACACGATGAGTTTGGCGAGAAACCCATACACCCAGCATCAGAAGCGGGCCAGAACCTTGCCGGGAAGTTTCTTTGTCAAGAACAAGGCTGTCATGAATGCGGGGGCTGACCGTGGGGCCTTGAAAAAGGTTCCTCTTGTGGGCCGGGGATATCACCTGCATGGTCTATCCCACAGCGAGCCCTATCTCCTCCCTGCTGCGAAAGCGGTGCTGGAGGACATGGCAAATCGGTTTGCCGATGCGATGGAGGGGACGTTGGACGAGGGGGCTTCCATCAGAATCACGAGTTTGACAAGAACCGAATCCCAGCAGAGCCGATTGCGTCGCAGAAACGCAAACGCGTTCAAGGGGAAAAGCAGCCACAGTTACGGGGCCAGTTTTGATGTTGCGTTCATCGACCGGCCCGACAATTCAGTGACTTGCGGTGGCCCCACTTGGGCGATGCAGACGATTCTGCAAGACATGCAGAAGGAAGGCAAGATTCTGATCATCCCCGAAGGCATCTGCATGCACATCACCCCCCGTTGAAAGGCACCATGAGATTGATTTGGTTCGGGTTTTTGAGCAGGCTCAACAAGCTTTTCCTTCCGAAGATGTACCGAAGGCAGGATTTGACTCACCTGAGCAACATGGACAAGGCCGTCGTAGGCTGGAAGCTTTGGGTGACCTACCGGCTTCTCGATGCCCAGAGTGCCCAAGCTGTGGCAGCCGCAGACAAGAAGGCGAGCAGCAACGTCGGCGCATAACCCCACACCGGACCGTCTATCAGCAGCAAGGCAGCAGGGATGAAGGTGAAGTCCACACCCCAAGCAAATGCAAGGACGCCCCTCCTCCATCTGCGGCTCCAGAGCTCACCAACTGCGGCAAGGGCGCCAAAGACCCAAGCGAGGATTCCCGCAAGTTCAATTGGAGCCATGGAATTCTGCTGCTCCAATGCAAGCAGTGCGATGACCAGTAACATGGCCCATCTGCCGATCAAGACCGCTGCAAGACGCGTGGCAGGTTTCGGGTCAAATTTCTGTTCTTGGCCTGTGATGGAAGGTGCGCTTTGCGGGCCGCCGATGCTTTCGGGATACCATCCGGGAGTGGCAAACAGGAATCGGATTTTGTCTGGTAATCCTGGTATCGATTGCAGATCCCGCCAGAGGTCTGCAACCGGTTTCCATTGTGCGTAGACGGGGTTAAATGAGTCTGTGGGGCGGGTGACCCCATAGGTGGGCTTTGCGGTTTCTTTTTGAAATGTGCCAAACATGCGGTCCCAGATGATCAAGACGCCTGCATGGTTTCTGTCGATGTATTCGGGATTTCTGCCATGGTGGACCCGGTGGTGCGACGGGGTGTTCAGGACGTATTCTAATGGTCCCATTCTGTCAATCAATTCGGTGTGGATCCAGAACTGATACAGCAAATTGATGGCCATGCTGGTCAGGAACATGTCCGGGGGGAACCCCATGGTGGCCAGTGGCCAATAGACCCACATCAGGAGCACCTTTTGCAAGACGCTTTGTCTCAGGGCCACCCCGAGGTTGTAGTCTTCGCTTTGGTGGTGAACAGAGTGACCGACCCACAAGAGGTTGACCTGGTGACTGAATCTGTGGGCCCAATAGTAGGCGAGGTCGGTGAGAACAAAGGCCAAGACCCAGACAGCCAAGCTTTCGGAGAAGGACCAAGATCGCCACGACGCGGTTCCATGAAAGACGGCTGCATAGGCGCCAACACTCAGCACCTTTCCAAACAGACCGCTTGATTGGTCCATGATACCACACCCGATGTTGGCCAAGGTGTCACCCAGTCGATAGAGTCCCAATTGATTCCGCTGGTCCCACACTACCTCTATGGCAATCAAGGCAAAGAAGACGGGTATGGACAGAACAATCAGGTTCACATTCGAAAATAACAACGACAGAATGAGTGTTGTGTAAGGTTGGGCACGGGGAGTCCCTTATCTTTACCTTCCACTGGAGAGATGGCAGAGTGGTCGATTGCGGCGGTCTTGAAAACCGCTGTACCGAGAGGTACCGGGGGTTCGAATCCCTCTCTCTCCGCTAGAAGTAAGGAACACGGTGTGGACCTTACGGCAAAAGACGGCTTGAGTCGACGCCCGTGAGCAGGGCGCAATGGCGTGTTGAGCCAAACCACCGCTTTCGATTTCGGGCGATGAAACGGTAGACCGGTTCTCGAAGGAACCGTGGAAACACCATCAAGACATGGAGTGCCTGCCAAGCGGTTTTCAGATGGGGCAAAGTCCGAAACGCGGCATCTGAGGCCACAAACAATTGTCCATCTGGCTCCAACAGAAGAATGGAGTCTGCGTGCGCCTCGAAACGGGTGTTGTTCAAGTGTGTTTCTGCTGTTTGTGAATTCAGCGCAGCGAATTGAAGTCTATTGTTGCGCTCGTGGCGGAGCAGCCATTGCACCGTTCGGTTGCACAGGACGCATTCTCCATCAAAAAACAAAATGGGGTGTTGCAACTTCTGCTGGCCATGCTGGTCTAGTCGTTCTGAGTGAAGTGCAAAAGGCATGGTCCAATTTGGTGTTTTTCCTTCAAATGGGACAGCCAAAAGTCCCTTTTGGGCTTCCTATCTTCGCGCGCCCGGAGAAGTGCCAGAGTGGCCGAATGGGCCTGATTCGAAATCAGGTGTGCCTGCAAGGGTACCGGGGGTTCGAATCCCTCCTTCTCCGCCAAAGCCCGGTCCATACAGGTCCGGGCTTTTTTGTACTCGACTGATTGTGTCTTAAGCCGTGTTTGTTGAGCGCCGTACCTTGATGGGGTGAATGTCCAATGTCGCTTTGTCCTGTTTTTGCTGTGCTTCTGCGCGGTGCCAGTAAACGCCCTTTGCCAGCCAACTGGTCGGGTCCTGATGATTGGCATTGACGGTGTTCGGCCTGATGCATTGCAAGCTGCGGAGACCCCCGCGCTTGATGGGCTTGTAGCCAATGGTTATGCTTCTTACGATGCGATGAACGACGACATCACCATCAGTGGGCCAGGATGGTCGGCAATTCATTGTGGCGTGCGGTCGGGGAAGCACAATGTCGTGGACAACAGTTTTGATGGCCAGAACTACTTCCAGTTTCCTGGTTGGTTAGAAAGGCTGGAGACGCTTCATCCCGAGTGGAACACGCTGTCTGCATGCCAGTGGGGCCCCATCAACGATCAGATTGTAGGCAGTTCTGCTGATGTGGTGGTGAATCCGGGGTCTGCGGCAGGTGCCGCACAGGAAGTGGTCAATGCCTTGGAGAACGGAGACCCGCATGCGCTATTCGTTCATCTAGACGAACCTGATTACGCAGGCCATGCCAACGGATTTTCTCCAACGGTCCTCCCCTATCTCGAAAGCATTGAAGAGATGGATGCAGAGGTGGGCTTGATGGTGGACGCTTTGGTTGCCCGGCCCCTGTATGACGAGGAGAATTGGCTGATCATTGTGACCACGGACCACGGCGGGATTGGAACGAGTCACGGGGGCAACAGCATCGAGGAAAGGCGGGTGTTTGTGATTGCATCTGGATTGGGTGTAGACACTGAACTGGTTGAGCGTGACACGTTGTCTTTGGTCGGCGTCTCGGAGAACTGTTTGGGTGCTTCGCCCCGTCTTTTCTTCGAGGACAATGCAAGGGCAGTGGTGCCGGAATCCGATGATTTTATGGTGGGCACCAACCAAGATTTCACCGTTGAATGTCGCGTCAAAACCACCCAAGCTGCTGATGTGGCCATGGTGGGCAATAAGGATTGGGATTCGGGATTGAATCCGGGGTGGGTGTTCTCGTTCGTCTACCCGTCTGGCCCGGGTTGGAAAGTGAACGTGAGTGACGGTTCGTCGCGAGTGGACATAGAGGGCCCACCCATTGCTGATGGTGAATGGCACACCTTGTCCTGCACGTTTGATCGCGATGGGGTGGCACGGATGTACACCGACGGTGTGTTCAGCAATGAGCAGCAGATATCGGGTTTGGGAAGTTTGGATGTGGGGGGCGGGTTGTTTTTTGGGGCAGATGCTGTCGCTGACTATGGCATGGAGGGTGCCGTTGCTGGGGTGCGGTACTGGAACATGGCCTTGACCGCGACGGAAATTGCGGATTGGCACTGCACCGAATTGACGGAGTCCCATCCCAACATGGCTGCCTTGAGGGGGCATTGGCCCATGACTGCAGGGACTGGTGATTTTCTTGAGGATGCCTCGGGCATGGTGCACCATGCAGTCAATGAAGGGGGTGTCTGGGGTTCTGACGAAGGGCTGGTGGTTTGGGATTACGGCAACACCCCGCGGCTGGTGGATGTGCCCGTGACAGCCTTGGCCCACATGTGCGTGCCCATCGCAGATGAATGGGACCTGGATGGTATGCCCTTGCTTGGCACTTGTTTTCCGCCAGCACCCGATCCGTGTGCAGAGGATTTGAATGGTGATGGCGTGGTAACGGTTGTGGACCTGTTGCTGGTCTTGGGGGCCTTTGGACAGCCTTGTGCAGAGTAAGGATGGCTGTTGGTGCGTATCTTGAGTAGACCATGTGGAAGCGGTCCAGTTGCATTTTGCTTTTCTCCTGTGCGTTTGTGTCTGTGGCGCAAACCTGGACCTTGGCCTGGAGCGATGAGTTCAATGGAACTGAGGTTGATGGTTCCAAGTGGGATTACGACATCGGTACGGGCGCTTCCCAAGGCCTTTGGGGCTGGGGCAACGGGGAGTTGCAGTATTACACCGATAACGAGGACAATGCCCGTGTAGAAAATGGCGCCCTCATCATCACGGCCAGGGAGCAGAATTTAGCTGGCAGTGACTACACATCGGCGCGCATGGTCACGCGAAACAAATTCAGTCAGACCTATGGCAAGTGGGAGGCACGGATTGACCTGCCGACTGGACAGGGCATTTGGCCGGCATTCTGGATGTTGCGTGAGAACAACCCGTGGCCTGGCGAAATTGACATCATGGAGCTTGTCGGGCATTTGCCCGGTGATTGCCATGGCTCTGCGCACTGGGGCGAGGTCGGTAACGTTCAGTCCACCACCGGTGCGACCTACGCAATGGACTGGACCACCAATTTTCACATTTACACCGTGGAGTGGTGGCCTGACCACTTGAGGTGGTCTGTAGATGGGCAGGTTTATTTTGAATTTGACCGGTCAGAATTCAATCCAGCTTTCGAGTGGCTTTTTGCCGAGGACTATCACCTTCTGCTGAATGTGGCAGTGGGTGGCCTTTGGCCGGGGTCTCCGGATGCCACGACGGTGTTTCCTCAGGAGATGCTCGTGGATTGGGTTCGGGTTTACGAGCACGTGCCAGAGCTGCAACCTGTGACGTTTCGGGTGGACCTCTCCCAACAGTCGCTTGGCCTAGGGGATCAGGTATACGTCTCAGGCGCTTTTGACAATTGGGCGGGCAATGCCACACCTCTGACGGACCTGGGCAATGGCAATTGGTCGGTGATACTCGATCTGCCCCACGGGATTCACACCTATCGGTTCACCATCAATGGCTGGACGGGCACTGAGGAGTCTTTT
>CAXHAW010000058.1:0-8492 GCA_964014525.1 uncultured bacterium | reverse complement strand
CTGGTTCCAATCTCGACATGACCGATTGGTACTTGATTCGATGGACCAACGGCAACGCGGAGCCCACCAGCTCCTCTCAATTTTCTTTGACGAGCTATGGCACTTTGTATGACGGAGGCTGCATCTATGTGGCTGCGTCTGCTTCTGACTTTGAGGCTGCCTATGGGTTTGCTCCAGATCTGGTCGCAGGCACAAGTGGCGTGGCCGGCAGCAATGGCGACGATCAAATTGCCCTTTACAACGGGGAAGGGGTTATCGTTGATTTTTTCGGTGTGATTGGAGAAGACGGTTCGAATACCTGTCACGAATTTGAGGATGGATATGCCCTGAGGACCACGACGGCCCCAGACGGGGAGGTGTGGAATGGGGCCAACTGGACCATTTACTGTGATGCGTCTGACGCCATTGATTGCGTCGACCACAATTCCGGTCAGCAACAAACAGCAGCGGACATTGCCCTTTTGGTTTCACTGTGCACACTGGATGGCATCGACATCGGCGGGTGCATGGATGAGGCCGCAACCAACTACAATGCCAACGCCACGTTTGACGACGGGAGTTGTCAGTATCCGACCGAGGTCACCATCAGTGCGATCCAACAGGACATGGGTGCTGATGACGATGGCACATACAGTGGCCAGACCGTGATCGTCCGAGGAATTGTCACAGGAGCCTATGGGAGCAACACCTCTGTTCAGGACGGTGAAGGCGCGTGGAGCGGCATCTTTATATACGTTGGAGGCGGTTTGCTCGACGACACGACACAAGTGGCCATGGGGGACAGTGTCATTGTGGAGGGCATTGTAAGCAGCTACAACGGGGGCACACAATTGACCTCCGCCACGGCATCCATTTTGAACAGCGGCAACGCACTTCCAGCACCGACCGTGCTGTCGACAGCCGACGCCAACCTCGAGGAGTTTGAGGGGGTGCTGTGCCAGGTGACGGGTGCGATTGTTGGAGAACCCAACAACTTTGGAGAGTTCCCCATTGATGATGGATCTGGCAGCCATGGGGTGGATGACATGGGCTATGACGGATACACGGAGCAGGGGGCAATGCTGGGCGATGTCTTCCGGGTCACAGGACCAATCAACGGCGGATTCGGAAACAGCATCGAGCCTCGAAATGCGGATGATTTCCAAAAGCTGGGTTGCACCAACCCCGCCGCAAACAACTACGATGCAAGTGCCATCATCGACGACGACAGTTGTGAGGTGGTCGACGGTGCCATTTCCATTGCGACCATTCAACAGGGTCAAGCGCTTGACCCCGCTGTCTTTACGGATTCACTTGTGACTGTGAGCGGCATTGTGACAGGTGTTTACGGCTCCTTGTTCAGCCTGCAAGAAGGCACGGGTGCATACAGTGGCATGTTCGGATTTGACCCAGAGGTCGCTGTAGCACAAGGGGATTTTGTGGCCCTGACGGGGGTTGTGGCTGAGCTTTTCGGCTTGACCCAAATCCAAGGTGTTGGCGGGAGTCCTTTGGCGACCAACATCATCAGCCAAGGCAATGATTTGCCGGCTTCTGAAGTACTCGGCACGGCTGCTGCGTATGCGGAAGAGTGGGAAGGTGTTCTGGTCCAGTGCACGGGAACGGTGACGTCTCCTGATTTAGGCAACGGAGAGTGGGGCATCGACGACGGCACCGGCGAAGTCCGGATTGACGACCGCGGATGGGACCACCAAGCCACCGGTGAAGTGGTCATCAACGCCCAGTTCAAGGTGACCGGGCCACTGCACTATGGCTTTGGAGATTACAAGTTGATTCCAAGAAGCGGCGACGATGTGTTGCTCTACGGATGCACTTTGCCCAATGCGGACAACTACACAGAAGGCGCCGACATCAACGACGGGTCCTGCACGGGCAGCGAACCCTGTGACCTCTTCTTTAGCGAGTATGCAGAAGGGTCTTCCAACAACAAGTATCTCGAGATCTACAATCCGACAAATGGCCCCATCAGTTTGGCGCTGTACTCCATGGCCAGCCAGTCAAATGGAGCAAACAACACAGATTCTGCGGCGGCGGAGTGGGACTATTGGAATGACATTTTCTCCACCGATGCCTCCATCGGAGCTGGGGAGACATACCTCGTTGTTCATCCCAGCGCAAATGCCGCCTTGCTGGACAGTGCCGACGCCACTTGGAACTTCTTGTCCAATGGTGACGACGCCTGGGGCTTGATTTACAGTGCAGGTGCCTCATTCGGAAATGGCGGGGACTGGGAGCTTATCGACGTCATTGGTGAGCCATATGGCATTGATCCTGGTTCAGGATGGGCTGTGGCAGGAGAAGCCAATGGAACCCAGAACAAGACGCTGCGCCGGAAGCCTCAGGTCTCCTATGGAAATGGGGGAGACTGGGCAACATCAGCGGGCACCACAGCGGAAGACAGCGAGTGGATCGTCTTGGACAATGACTATGCCTTGGACAATGCCCTTGAGGGCTACAACAGTCACGAATTCGCGGGATTGTGCGCAACGGATACGGAAGGGTGTACCGATTCCTTTGCGATCAACTTCGATCCCACGGCCACGGTGGATGACGGCAGTTGTTTGTTCATTCCGAGTGTGACCATCCAAGAAATCAACCAAGGCCTGACCACTGGTATTGTCAGCACGACCGGTATTGTCACGGGCGTGTATTTGACTGACGACGGTTCGTTTGGCAACCAAGCGGCATTCACCATGCAAAACGGAACGGGTGCATTCTCAGGGTACTGGGTGCGCGGTTCCGATGCCACTCCGGAATCGATTGGCAATGTTCAAGTGGGAGATGAGGTGGAGATTACCGGCGCTCCAGACGATTGGTACGGCAATGATTATTTCCCCAACCCGACCATCACGGTGTTGTCCTCAGGGAACCCGCTTCCGGATGCAGAGGTCCTCGCGTCTGGCGACGTCAATCTGGAAGAGTGGGAAGCGGTTCTCATCTCGGTCACCGCGGAATGCGACAACCCTGACCTCGGGTTTGCCGAGTGGTCCATCAATGATGGCAGCGGTGCTGCAAGGGTCAACGACCGCGCGTACGATGCCTTTGGGGCCGGGGTTGTGGAAGCGGGTCGCACCTATCGGGTGACTGCCCCCACAGGATACGCCTACGGCAACTGGAAAATTGAGCCACGGGACAGCACCGACGTTGTTCGCATTGGCTGCACAGACCCCGGG
Organism: uncultured bacterium; assembly: GCA_964014525.1. GTDB lineage: Bacteria > Bacteroidota > Bacteroidia > Flavobacteriales_D > Sanyastnellaceae > UBA8752. The sequence goes on along the minus strand of CAXHAW010000058.1, from coordinate 5,322 downwards.
TTCCCCAACTATTGGCCGTTGGCCAATGAGGACGACGGAAGCTGTGCCAACATTCCGGGCTGCACGAATCCGGCCGCCGACAACTACAATCCAGAAGCCACAGCCGATGATGGTTCCTGTGTGATCACCGGCTGCACGGATCCGACCGCTTTGAACTATGACGAAGCCGTGACGGTGGAAGACAATGGCCTCTGCTATTACACGCTTCCCAACATGATCGTGAACGAAATCCATTACAATCCCTGTGACAACCAGGGCGGAGACTTCGATTGGGAGTTTGTGGAGTTCTACAACCTCGGAGACGAGACAGATTTGAGCGGATTCGAAGTGTGGTTTGCTTTCTCAGATCCAGAGTCGATTGCACTCGGTCTGACATTCCCGTCGGGCGCTGTCATCCCCGCGGACAGTTACTTCCTGGTGGTCCCTGGAGCTGTTGCTGATGCCAACTACACGGACATGGGCATCACCACCTTCCTCATGGAAAACGGGAATTGGGGCAATGGCGGAGGAACGGTTGTCTTGCAGGACTCCTATCAGAACGTGGTGGATTCCATAACCTATGACGATGCTTCCCCTTGGCCTTCTGATGAGATTGTGGTGCTTGGCAATGTGCTCGTGGCCAGCCCAGACGGTGGTTGTGCTTCACTTGAGCTCATCCAAACGGATCTCGACAACGGTGACACGAACAACTGGCAAGCCAGCTGGGAGGACAACGGAACCCCAGGTGCAGCAAACAGCTCTGCCTATGGATGCACGGATGGCGCGGCATGCAACTACTCAGCTGTTGCGCTTTTTGCTGACGAAAGCTGTACGTACGACTGTTATGGTTGTACCTATCCTGAGGCCACCAACTACGATGAGACGGCATCCTTTGATGACGGCACTTGCGAGGTGTCCGCTGATAACAACTGTCCGACTGACCTCAATGGCGACGGCACGACGTCCGTGAGCGATTTGCTCATGCTTCTCGGTGCTTTCGCAACAGACTGCGAGGAGTAATCGAATCTAAAATCAATGAAAAGGGCTGCCTCTTGGTGGCCCTTTTTGTTTTGGGGGCGCGCATGAAATCCGCGACCTTCGACCTCCTTCGGTATAGACTATGAATTCAACGTTGCAGGTTTTCTACCTGATCGGCGCCCTGGGCCTGTTCATCTATGGCATGATGCTTATGAGCGAGTCCATTCAGCGCCTGACGGGCAGCCGACTTCGGTCTGCAGTGTCAGCGGTGACCCGAAGTCCGGTTAGGGCTTATGTGTCGGGCCTCAGTGTCACAGGCCTACTCCAGTCGAGCAGTGTCACCTCCTTGATTGCAGTAAGCTTTGTTCAAGTCGGCTTGTTGCGGCTGTCCGAAGCCTATTTCGTTCTTCTCGGGGCCAACCTCGGCACCACCGTTACGGGCTGGCTTGTTGCATTGACCATTAGCAAGCCCTCTGTGGGGAGTTTGGCCCTGCCTATACTGGCTTGTGCCTTGCCATTGTTGTTTGCCCAGCGGAGGAGAATCCGTTCGTTTGGAGAGGCAATCATTGGGTTTTCCCTCATGTTTGTTGGGCTCGGCTTGCTCAAGGAAGGCGTTCCGCCCATCACAGAGGCGGGGTTGGCGGGCTTCTTGGGTCAATTCGGTGGAGCTGGTTTTGTTGGGGCAATTGGTGTTGTGGTTATCGGCATGGCAGGCACCATTGCATTGCAGAGTTCCTCTGCCATGTTGGCGTTGATTTTCACGCTTGCCGCCGGCGGGGTGGTGTCTGAGTGGAGCAGCGCAGCCATGGTCCTTGGGGCCAACATTGGCACAACGTCCACCGCCATCTTGGCTTCTTTGGTGGCTGGTCGAGAGGCGCGCCGTGCGGCCTTGAGTCATTTGTTCATCAATCTGTTTGGTGTGATTATCGCCCTTCCGTTGTTGCATTTTATTCTGAACGGACTGCACTGGTTCCTCGCGCCGATGGGCCATGAAGCGCTGGGCATTACCATTCACTTGGCTCTGTTTCACACGGGATTCAACGTGGCAGTTGCGGTTCTTTTCGGGCTTTTTCCCCGTCCAATTCTATGGCTCGTTAGGCGGTTGGTTCCCGGAGAAGGCATCCGGGGATTCCGGAGCCCATTGGTGACTGCAAGTGTCATGGACGCCCCAGAGTTGCAAGTTCTGGAGGCACAAAGGGAGTCAGAGCGGCATCACGAGTTGGTCTCCGACATGATTGTGGAAATGAAGCGCCTGATGGAAGAGTTGAATCTGGTCAAGCGCAAGGCAATTGGAGACCGACTGTTGGAATGCCACAACCTCGGAGCGCGCTATGAGACGGAGATCAAGGGATTCTTGGAGAGGTTGGCCAGGAGCAAGTTATCAGGCTCCACATACCGTCAAGTGCAATTCCTTTTGGAGTGGACCACCGAGATGGGTCAGGTTGTGGAACTTGGAAGTCGCTTCAGAGGGCTTCAACTGGAAAGGGAGCGAGACGACGTGTTCTTCGTTCCAAGACAGAGGAAGCGGTTGAATCAAATGATGGAGCTTCTGGCAGATGCCATGGGCACATTGGGCAGTCTGAACACCCCCATTGCATTGCCCTACGGTGAAGCAGAGGTAGAAATGGGAAAGGTGGAATCCATCCTCATCGAATTGGACAGCATCCGACAGCAGATGCGAAAGAGCCGAAAGGAGGACATCCGCAAGGGGAGGTACACGCCTGAGAGTGCCATGGCCTACAAGGAAATGGGCGACGTGCTCGAAGAAATGGGCTTGAGGATGGGGCTCGTTGTGTCCCGGTATTCGGAAATCTTCAAGGTTTGAGCACCGGTAAGGTTCTCAGGGTGTCACTCGATTGTAGGTCTCGGTCCACGATGTGGATGGCAAAGCGAAGTGTGTCCCAATCTGAGGTCAGGTAATAGCGGGGGGCCAATTCCACGGTGATGGTGCCGCGCAACGCCTTGTTCTGTCCTGTAGGTTCAATTCTGGGGGCCCGGTAGAAGAAAGGAACCTGACCAATGGCGGGATCCAGAGGAATTGCAGTCCATTCACCATCCCTTTGTTCCTCATAGGTGCAGAACACATTGTGATGAAAAGGACACGTCGGGCAAAACGACCCCGTGGTGTCCGATTGGTCCAAACCGAAATTGCCATCGCCGTCCTCGAATCCGATAGAGAGTTCGCCAGTCTCGCCCAACGTGGTCAAATCCACCGAGGTGAGGCGGGGTTCCGGGGGCAGTGATACTGGAGGCTCGCACCCGGCAATCCATACCGCGGTTGAAAGCGTCAGAACCCATCCTTTCCAGGCCCGTGATTTCATCTTGGCTTCCGTCTCCATGGTGGGAAATTAAGCCTCATTTTGCGTCCCATGCAGCGCGGAGATGCTTTGAGCGGCCAACAGAACCAAACAGAATGGCAGACTGTAGCGCAGGATTTGCGTTTGCGTCTCGAAGAAGGCATCCGCAATGGAGCCAGTTGGGATGGGGGCGCGTTTGAGGCCTTTTCTCTGGCGGCCTTCCGTTTGCAGTTCCACACCAATTCAGTGTACCACGGGTGGTGCAGCGCCCTCGGGTGGACGCCGGAAGACGCCATGCAACTCAGCAAGGCATCGCGCATTCCATTCTTGCCTGTTGAGGCGTTTAAGTGGGGGGATGTCTGGACACAAGGGGTGGAGGAAGAAGCGGAGCCGCTGGTGTTTCGGACAAGCGGCACCACGGGAAATACGGGGCGAAGGGGCACCCACACAGTGCGGACCCCTGACCTATACCAACTCAGTGCCCGCGCTGGTTTCGCGCATGTTTTTGGGCCGGCCGGCCCCGCAGGCGCCGTTGTGTTGGGTTTGCTTCCGGGATACCTCGAACGTCAGGACAGCAGCCTGGTCCACATGGTCCAAGACTTGAGGGGGGCAGGCTGGTCTCTTCCAGATGAATCGCCGTCCGATGGTTTCTATCTCGATGATACAGAGGGGCTTTTTGATGCTGTTGATCGGACCCTTGAGGCAGGCCGAACGCCAGTATTGATTGGTGTCACGTGGGCGCTTGTGGATGCAGCGGATGCGTGGCGTTCTTCCGGACGGGGGGCCTTGTCGGATCGGGTTTGTTTGGTGGAAACGGGAGGGATGAAGGGCAGACGAGAAGAGTGGGTAAAGGAGCGTGTGCATGACCATTTGAAACAGGCGTTTGGTTGTCGGACGGTTTGCGGTGAGTATGGGATGACAGAATTGTTGAGCCAGGCTTGGTCGAAGGGGGCGGGAGCCTTTGAACTTCCCCCTTGGATGAGGATTTGCATCCGCCGCACCGATGATCCGTTTTCCAATGCAGCTGAGGGTGCCACAGGGAGATTGGACATTGTGGATTTGGCCAACCTTGGGAGCTGTTGTTTTCTCTCGACCCAGGACCTTGTAAGACCCATTCCAACTTCATCGGGACCGCAATTCGAAGTGTTGGGCCGCTTCGATCATGCGGAAGTGAGGGGGTGCAACTTGATGGTGGAATGAGGGCGCCATTTCTTGACAGCCCCGCACCTAACGCGTAGATTCGCCGCGCTATGGAGTCATGGATTGCTCTGCTCGGTTTTACGCTTGCCGCATATTCGGTGGTGGGCAACGACAGCATCCAAACGCTCGGGACGTTTTTGACCTCGAACGAAGACAAGCCATGGTGGTTGCTCTGGCTTTTTGCCGGGGGCATCATGGCCATCGTGGTGACCATGGGGTACCTCGGCATGGGAGAATACCTAGGGGGCAAGGGGGGAGATTTGACCTTTGGCAAGTATGCAGGGCTGTTCCAAGACCCCGCCAAGCCCATTGACTTTCCGACCATCACCATCTGGTATGTCCTTCCGCCTTTGGCTTTGATGGCGATTACCAGGCTGGGAATCCCAGTGAGCACCACCTTCTTGGTTCTGACCTTCTTTGCGCCCAAAGCATTGCCCAAGATGCTGGTGAAAAGCCTCGGTGGCTATGCGGTTGCCTTCCTCTTTGCAATCGTTGCCTTTGTTGCCCTCAGCCGCCTGACCGAGCGCTTCTTTTTGAAGCATCCGATGGAGGAGGGGAAAGGGCTGATGCGGAACAAGCGCTTCTGGACGATCACCCAGTGGTTTGCCACAGGTTTCTTGTGGAGCCAGTGGTTGACCCAGGACCTGGTCAACATCCTCGTCTACTTGGGTGATCCGGCCCAAGTGCAACTGTGGGAGTTTCTTTTTGCCCTCTTCGTCCTTGTGGGGATGTTGGGCTACATCTTCTACCTGCGCGGCGGCGAAATACAGAAAATTGTGAGGGTGAAGACCAACACGGCGGACATTCGATCGGCCACCTTTATCGACCTTTTTTATGGCATGGTGTTGTTGATTTTCAAGTTCGACAC
>CAXHAW010000057.1:0-8567 GCA_964014525.1 uncultured bacterium | reverse complement strand
TCGCCAAGCGGAGCAACCAATTGGGCCAGGAAATCAAGGAGGAACTGAACAGCAAGCTAGAAGAGTTCACCACGGTTACTGACAGCCTAGAAGAGGTGTTCGAGAACCGCGAGCAAATCGAAATCTCAAAGCACTACGAGCGTCAACCGAAGGCACACAGCATCGCCATCAAAGAGCTCGAAGAAGAGAAGGTATACTTCCGGATGCCCACTGAAGACGAGTTGGCTGCCGAAGCTGCGCGCCTCGAAGAAGTCCGTCGGGAGCGCGAAGAGCGTCGCAACCGAAAGTTCAACCGCGACTGATCGCCACGATGGCGATGTTAAAAGGCCGTAGGGTCATCCTGGGCGTAACCGGGAGCATCGCCGCCTACAAGTCTGCCTTTCTCGTCCGCGAACTGGTCCGGTCTGGAGCTCAAGTGCGGGTAGTCATGACCCCCGGTGCTCGGGAATTCATCACACCACTCACGCTGGGAACCCTCAGCGGAAACCCCGTCCACAGCGAGTTGACCGAAGACCGGGACACGGGAACATGGACTGACCATGTGGAACTCGGACTTTGGGGTGACGTAATCTTGGTTGCACCCGCCACGGCACACACGATCTCCGGCATGGTAGATGGCAGAGGAGACAGTTTGCTGCTGACTGTGCTGCTCAGCGCAAAGTGTCCCGTCGTTGTCGCCCCTGCAATGGATCGCGACATGTTCACACACCCAGCGACCACATCCAACCTAGATACACTGCGCACCCGGGGTGTGCATGTCATCGAACCGGACGAAGGTGAATTGGCGAGTGGCCTAGAAGGCAAAGGTCGGCTTGCCGATCCTGCTCGAATCCGAGAGGAACTGACATCGTGGTTCATAAACCGAAATCCATTGATGGGGTATCGTGCCTTAATTACCGCGGGACCAACCCATGAACCCCTCGACGCTGTGCGCTTCGTTGGCAACCGATCTTCGGGGCGACAAGGCGTGGCCATCGCCATGGAACTGGCAAGCCGCGGCATGATTGTGGACCTGATCGCTGGCCCCATGGAGCAGACAGCGGACCACCCCGCCATCCAGCGACGCGATGTCGGGACCGCCATCGAAATGCAAGCTGCCGCATTGGAGGCCCTCCAAAACAACGCGCCCGATGTGATCATCGGAACCGCTGCCGTCTCCGATGTGCGCCCATCTAACCCCATGGAGGGAAAGGCACCTAAAGTTGACCTGCCACACCAGATTCAATTGACGGAAAACCCCGATATCCTATCCGGATTGAATGCTGCAGCGTCCGTTCTCTGCTTCAAAGTTGGGTTCGCACTCGCCCATGATGATGGGCTCGAAGCAGCCATCAAGAAACGCAAGCAAAAAGGGTGCGACTTGGTCATATTGAATTCCCTCGCGGACAAAGGAGCTGGCTTCGAACACACGACAAACCAAGTGCGCTTCGTTTATGGTCCGGACAGGATTGATAGTTTTGAATTGAAATCCAAGGAAGCGGTTGCCGTGGATCTGGCCGAGGTCATCCAAGGCAAACTCCTCAAGCGCAAACCATTTGCAGCGGAACCAACAGATTGAACCCATGATGCCCAATTCCGTGCCCCCCTATTCCGGACTCCGATTGACCTCCCTGTTGTTTTTGCTGGCCACGGCTGTTTGGAATCCTGCAGCAAGTCAGGAACTGGACTGCCAAATCAGCGTCATCGCCCCCACAGTAAACAACGTCGAGACCGCCGTCTTCGAACAACTGGAAACCGCCATCACCGAGTTCATGAATGGCCGTCGCTGGACGACCGATGAGTTTATTTTGACCGAACGGGTGACCTGTACCATGCAGATCACCATCAACAAGGCCACTTCCCAAACCAATTTCGAGGGGACCATACAAGTCCAAAGCAGCCGTCCGATCTACAACAGCAACTACAACTCACCGCTGCTGATGATCAACGACAATGACTTCGACTTCGTCTACAGCCCGGGCACCATGCTGCAGTACAGCCCAGACCAATTCCGCGACAACTTGACAAGTGTGCTCGCATTCTACGCCTACCTCATCCTGGCGATGGACTATGACTCCTATGCCTTGGAAGGCGGAACCAACCTCTACACCCAAGCCCAAACCGTCGTAACCAACGCACAGGGTCTCTCCTCTCCCCCAGCTGGATGGAGTGCGGCAGACGGAAAGCAATCTCGCTACGCATTGGTAGACAACATCCTGAGTCAAACGTTTCGACCGTTGCGCCGCTGCTACTACGAATACCATCGACAGGGAATGGACAAGGCGTTCGACGACCCTGCAGCTTCTAGACAAGCCATGTCCGACGCTCTCATCAGCCTTCGAAACGTCCACAGAATAAGACCAGCGAACTACAACCTTCAAACGTTTTTTCAAGCCAAAAAGGACGAGATCGTGAAGATGTACAGCGTCGCCCCGGACAGTGAAAGAGCAAGACTGCTTCCAGTCCTGAAGCTCATCGATCCGGGCAACATCCCCGTCTATGACCAGGGCCTAGGCTGATGCTGCGTCGACTCGTCATTCGGAATTATGCGCTCATCCAACACATCGATTGGGATGTGGAAACGGGATGGACCGTTCTAACTGGGGAGACTGGAAGCGGAAAGTCCATCTTGCTGGGTGCATTGGGGCTCATTCTTGGCGACCGAGCAGAGGGAGTCGACACGCGGACGGAAAAGTGCATCGTCGAAGCAGAATTTGACGTAACGGAGTCCGTCCGAAACAAACTCGGGACTTTAGACGAAGGAAAGGCCTGCATTCTGCGCCGAAGCATTGCCCCAGGGGGACGCTCGCGTGCTTACGTCAATGACGAACCCGTCAAACTCCAATTTCTCAGGGAACTCGCTCCTCTGCTCATCGATCTACATGGTCAGCAAGACGGCCAGCGCCTGCTGACCAAAGACGGGCTTCTCGATGCCATTGATGCCTTCAGTGCTGAAGCACAGCTCGAGTCAAAACTCTGGAAAGAGGCCCATTCAAGTTGGTCACATGCGCTCAAGCAACGTGATGCTTTGGAAGCCAAAGGACATTTGCCCGATGCTGACGGCGACTACTTGGCCTACCAAATCCAAGAACTCAATGCCATCAACTTCGAAGACAAGGAGCTTCAGGACCTCCCCACAAGATTGAGTACCCTCGCCAATGCCAGGGGAATCCAAGAAAACCTGCACCGAACACACCAATTGCTGTCTTCCGAGAACGGGGCGGTCGATCAACTTCAAGATGCTGAACGGACGCTGGAACCAACAGCATCCGTTCACCCCCAAAGCCAAGTCCTTTTAGAACGCCTCAGAAGTGTTCGCATCGAATTGGATGACCTTGCACAAGAAGCAGAGTCCGAAGCCGAAGGGATTGAATTGGACCCACAAGCCCTTGCCAAAGCGGAAGCCGATCAAGACCGCATCAACCGCCTGCTAGACAAGCATCGGGTGGCTTCACTAGAAGGCCTTTCCGATACGCTTGCCACCATGGAAGAACGCCTGGACACCGCCCGAAACAGAGAACAAAAAAGAGCAGAGTGGAACCGGGAAATCGAATCCAGACAAAAGGCACTTGAGGACATCGGACAAAGGCTGCACAAAGCCAGAGCCCTTGCTGCTGACACAATGTGTCATTCTCTGGCTGGGCACCTCGGGCATCTCAAAATGCCAGATGCATTGCTCAACGTTGAATGGGAAGCATCTGAACGCCCGGAACCGAGTGGCCCTTCCAAGCCCATCCTGATGTTCACCGCAAACGCAGGTCTCTCTGCGCAACCCATGGGCAAAGTCGCATCCGGCGGAGAGAAAAGCCGGGTGATGCTGGCACTCAAAGCGGCACTGTCCAACCAATTGGACGTGCCCACCCTGATCCTAGATGAAATCGATGCCGGAGTCAGCGGGGATGTCGCGGCCCGGATGGCCGATTTGATGACCGAAATCGCCTCTCGCAGCCAAATCATTACGATTTCCCACCTCCCCCAGGTCGCCGGACGCGCAAACCGACACATGAAGGTGTCCAAATCAACCGAAGGTGAAAGGGTGGTCACCAGTCTTGTTTCACTCGACAAAAAGGGCCGAGTCGAAGAACTGGCAGCGATGTTGAGCGGGTCAGAAATTGGGGAGGCAGCCCGGCAGCAGGCCCGGAGCCTGATGGACTGAACTCAGAACTTCATGTCCAAACCAATCGATGGCAAGAACGGGAGCTGATCCACCCGTTCCCCCGTCACACGGTTGATGTAGAAAATATTGGCTCGGGAGTAGACGTTGGTCACCGAGGCATTGGCATCGAGTTCGATGCGATCACCCAACTTGAACGTCCTGCGAACACTGAGGTCCAATCGGTGATAAACGGGCAGCCTTCCAGCATTGAGGTCGGCATAGACAATGCCCAACTCCATGGGATTGCCCCCCACGTAGTTCTCATCAATCCCCTGCGAAATACCGATCGGCTGGTAGTAGCCTTGCGTCTGCGTAAACGGCAGACCAGAGCCGAGGTTCCACCGGGCCGAAAACTCAGTCTTGTGGCGCTTACCCAACTTCCTTGAAGCCAAGAGGTTGATGTTGTGACGGCGATCGAAAACCGGATCATACCAGCGGAAACCATCCCAGCGGTCCACGTTTCCAAGAGAGTAGACAACCCACAAATAATTGAACTTGTCTTCGTACTTCACCACCAAGTCCACGCCTTCCGCTCGTCCGGTTTCAATGATGAAATCCTTGCGCTGGCTCTCGGGAACATCAGCGAACTCATAGGTGTCCGGAAAGAGTTTGTTGCGGTTCTGGTTGGTCAATTGGGTAAACCACTTCGTATACCCCTCCACATTAACGTTGATTCGTTCGGTGAGATCGAATTCGAATCCGCCCACCATGTGCGCAGCCGTCTGCAAACTGTGCGTGATCTCATTGACCTCACCATCTGGACCAATCAATTGATCCTGGAGATTCGACGGGCCTGAAAGGAATCCGTAAAAGAGATTCACCACATCCCGATCGGAGTTCGCCGAAATGAGGTTTTGACTGTAAAGGCCTCCAGCAACCTTCAAACGGAGCCGATCAGAGGCCTTGTACTTGATGCCAATCCTAGGCTCGGGGCTGAACTTGGCCAGAGAACTGTAGTACTGAATGCGGATGGACGGGTTCACAATCCATGGGCCGCGCTGCCGCTTGTAATCAAAGTAACCGGCAAGCTCCGTTGTGTTTTCGGCCTGCTCTACCGCAACACCGAGGGCATTGAATGTCTGGAAATCTGTGCGCAATCCCACCGCCTGAATGCCATAACGGGCCTCGTCATCTCCAAGGACGTATTTGAAATTCAGGCCAAAGTTGAAGCCGTTGACTTGGCTGTAGCGGTCTGGCACCCCCTCCTCTCTCAAATCAATGCGATAGCGGGAACTGGCGAAGTTGCCCTTGATCAGCACTGCACTGCCCGTGGGCACAACAATGAATTGACCCCCACCGCCAACATTGGTCCAATCCAGATTGCTGAGCGCCTGGTAACTCACGTCATCGCTGAAGGAGAACCCAAAGAGACTCATCCGGCTTCCAGCCCCACCAGCAAAGGTGACCTTGCCGTAGAGATCGGTGAAGTTGAAAGGCAAACCCTCCTCGTCGATATAGCGATACAACAGCTTCGAACTCTGTTCGAGATAACTGCGTTTGCCACTCAAAATGAACGAGGTGCCCCCTCCTCGTTCCGTCCGTTTGCCCAAAGGCCCTTCCAAGAGCAATTTGCTGCCAAAGGGGCTGGCGCCAATTCGGCCACTCAGCCCTGCGAGACTCCCATCCCGCGTGGAGATATCCATGATCGAACTAATCCGGCCACCATATCGACCACTGAATCCACCTGTGTAGATGTCCGCATTGGAAATGATGTCCGTGTCGAAGACGCTAAACAAGCCAATGCTGTGGAATGCATTGTAAATGATCATCCCATCCAACAACACCTTGTTTTGGACCGGAGAGCCCCCGCGGATATAGAGTTGTCCGCCTTGGTCACCGGTGGAAACAAACCCAGGTAAGGTCTGCAAGACCTGCACTAGATCCGGCGTTCCGCCTAGGCTGGGAATCCGCTTAATGTCCGCGGGCTGAATGGACTCAACCGACATCCGCACCGTATTGAGCTGTTCTCCGCGTTCCGTCGAAATGACCGCACTTTCCAACTCAATCAGTCCAGACTCAAGCGTGATGTTCTTCGTCACCACGCGATCGTCAAGCACCACCACTTCTGTTTGAAATGGTTTGAACTCGACACTGGACACAATCAGCGTGTAGGTGCCCGCGGGAATTTTTGACAGGCTGTAATAGCCTTGAATGTCTGTGGAAACGCCATGGGTTGTCCCTTCTAGGACCACGGCTGCAAACAAGACGGGGGCCCCATCTGCCTCGGCTCGAACGAACCCCTTGACCGTGCCTTGGGCCAAGGCCACACCTTGCCAGCCGAACAAAGCGAGCATCATCAACCAGCCCCATCGCATAGGCCGAGTTGGCCACGGAGTCCATCCTTGCATGTCGCGAAGGTAGTGTTCTGACCGCCCCTAATCCGAAGCCCGAACCATGCGACGGATGCGCGCCTCTAACTGCTCGCTGGAGAGCTTTTCGCGCAAACGATCCACAAGAATTGGAAACGAGAACGGCGTCGGCTGGTTGGGATGTGTGACCACCCACTTTCCCTGGTTGAGTCGGACCAACACCTCCCTGAGTCTGTCCAATTCAATCTGGTGGTGTGTCATCTCATCAAAGGCCTGTCGATACAAGAGGTTCACTGGGTCATGGTCTGCCAGAACGTCGAAGAGCAGAGAGCTTGACCCTTGCAAATGCCGATCCTTGACAGGCTGACCGGGATAGCCTCGGAAGACCAAGCCAGCAATGACGGCAATGTCTCGAAACTGCCGACGGGCCAATTCAGCCCCGTTGACCGTTGCTTCCAAATCGTCCATCAGGTGATCTGTACTGAACAGGTTGCTGTCAAACGCCTCATCAACGGGAATCGGCTGGTCACTGAGCAACTCAAATCCATAGTCATTGTAAGCCATAGAAAACGTCATGGGCTTGAGCAAACTCATGCGATAGGCCATCAACGCAGCCACCCCTTCGTGCACCATGCGTCCCTCCATGGGAAAAACAAACAGATGGTGCCCCTCCCTGCTCTCCATGACCTCCATGAGAACCTGACCTTCCACGGGCAAATGACTTCGTTCAGCCTGCAATTCAAGCATCGGCGAGAGGCGACGCAATTCCGGACTTAGGCTTCGACCGTGGACATAATCACCGAGCGTCTCCCTCAAAACTCGACTCACCATTGATGTCCACGGAAGCCGTCCTCCCTGCCATGTTGGAATCCGCCCCTTTGGATTCTTGGCCGGCTTCACTTGGGCCACCAGATTCCGAAACCGAATCAGCTCGAGGCTCCGCCCGCCAAACCAAAACACGTCCCCGGCATTTAAACTGCTGACGAAATATTCTTCTACATGGCCGACCAGTCCTCCACTCCGCCATTTCACAGCCACCATTGTGTCACCGACGATGGTGCCAATGGACATTCTGTGACGCCGAGCAGCCCGTCGGTCCACAATCCGAAACACCCCATCCTCTCCCTTTTCCACCCGCTGAAACTCATCATAGGCGGCAAAGGCCCTTCCTCCGGTCGTCACCATGGTCAGGACGTCATGCCATTCATTCTCGTCCATCTCCGCAAAAGCATGGGTGGTGGCCAGAGACTCCCGAAGTTGTTCTGGCTTGAAACCATCCCCAACCGCAAGCGTGCAGAGAAATTGAACCAGAACATCGAATGAGCGAACCATGGGCCTGCGGGGTTCTATTTCTCCCGTTTCGACGGCCTTTCGCAATGCCGCGGCCTCGAGCAACTCGAGTCCAAACGTCGGCAAAAAGTGAATTTTGCTCTGAGCACCAGGCTGATGACCACTGCGTCCCGCCCTCTGGACAAAACGCGCCACACCTTTTGGACCACCGATTTGAACAATGGCCTCAACAGGCCTAAAGTCCACACCCAAATCGAGCGAACTCGTGCAAACGACAGCCTTGAGCCGCCCGTCATACAGCGCGTCCTCCACCCAAAACCGGAGCTCCTTGCTGATGCTCCCATGATGCAAGGCAATGGCACCAGAGAGGTCGGGATTTGCCGCCAATATTTTCTGATACCATATCTCGGATTGCGACCGTGTGTTGGTGAAAATCAGAGTGCTGGAGTGACATCGAATGACCTCGACCACTTGATCCACCAACTGCACGCCGAGGTGCCCTGACCACGCCAACTTTTCAAAGGCCGCGGGCATGATGCTGTCGATCGAAAGCCGCTTTTTGATTTCAGAACGAACGACACGCGCCCCCGCAATGCGGTCAGACCCAACCAAGGTCTCCATGGCCTCATTGAGATTTCCAATGGTCGCAGAAATGCCCCAAATGCGCACAGAAGGAGCCACGGTCTTGAGGTGTGCCAACGCCAATTCCATCTGCACGCCGCGTTTGTTGCCGAGCAAATCATGCCACTCATCCACCACCACGGCTGTGAGTCCGCCAAACCGCTTGGCAGCGCCCTTTTTGGCCAAAAGCACATGCTGTCTCTTATACACAT
>CAXHAW010000056.1:0-8669 GCA_964014525.1 uncultured bacterium | reverse complement strand
GTGATGATCTCCCTCCTTCGGAAGCTCATCGCGGACAAGCCCACCCGTTGGCTCTTTGCAGGCGCCGTTATCATTTCGGCCAATGCCGGAGGGGCATGGTCGCCCATCGGAGATGTGACCACAACCATGCTGTGGATTGGAGGTCAGTTGACGACCCCGGTCATCGTGGCCAACCTCATCTTGCCGAGCATCGTCTGTATGGTGGTGCCATTGACCATCATGTCCCTGCAGATGAAGGGTGAGGTAGAGCGTCCCCAGCAGAAAGACCCCGATGAGCTGAAGGACTTGACCACGCCACGAGAGCGAAATCTCATTTTTGTCATGGGCGTGAGTGGGCTTCTGTTTGTTCCGGTGTTCAAGACCGTGACGCACCTCCCTCCCTTTATGGGGATGATGATGTCTCTGGGTGTGCTGTGGGTCACCACGGAGATTCTCCACCGGTCCAAGAGAGACCAAGAGCGCTCGAAATTGGGTGTCGTGGGCGTCCTTAGAAAAATTGATACCGCTTCGGTTATGTTTTTTCTGGGCATCCTTTTGGCCGTGGGCGCCTTGCAGGAAGCGGGCCATCTGATTGCATCTGCAGAGTGGCTCCAGACGGCCTTGGGCGATGTATACCTCATCAACATTGCGATTGGATTGTTGTCTGCAATCGTGGACAATGTGCCGTTGGTGGCTGCGTCGATGGGCATGTATGAGGTGGCTGTTCCAAGCACGGTGGACGCATGGGCGGGGTTCTTCGTTCAGGACGGCATTTTCTGGCAGTTTCTCGCTTATTGCGCGGGAACGGGGGGCTCGGCCTTGATCATCGGTTCCGCCGCAGGGGTAGCTGTGATGGGGCTGGAGAAAATCGACTTCATGTGGTACATGAAGCGCATGAGCCTTCTGGCCATCGCGGGTTATCTCGCTGGCGCAGCCGTCTACTGGTTCATGTTCGGAATGGGCGCGTGACCCTCGAGGTGTGAACAAGCCGCGGAGGGTAACCTGTCATGGTCATGCCCTGCCTCGCATACGGAATCGGCGACCTTCGGCGTTGAGCAACAACGCAGAGTGAACGCCATGCAATTTCCCCTTCTCGTCCTCGCCCATATTCAGGACCTGACCCTTGGAGGATCCTCCACCAATGAAGCCAACCCGGCATCAGAGGCCTTGGCCACCACCGGAGAGGTGGTTACCCGGGATGTGTCCATTTTTGAACTTCTGCTTTCAGGCGGGTGGTACATCATGCTGCCACTGGCCATCATGAGCTTCATTGCCATTTTCATTTTCTTTGAACGGTCCATGGCCATTCGCAAGGCCGCCAAGGAGGACGGCGATTTCATGGCCAAGTTGAAGGACCATCTGTCTGCGGGCAGCCTCGATTCTGCCACGAACCTGTGTGAGCAGAGCGGAACGCCCATCGCACGAATGCTGCACAAGGGAATTGCCCGAATCGGCAAACCGCTCAAGGACATCTCGGCCAGCATCGAGAACGTGGGGAAGTTGGAGATCTACAGCCTTGAAAAGAACCTGAGCACCCTCGCCACCATCGCCGGTGCCGCCCCAATGATTGGTTTCCTTGGCACCGTCATTGGCATGGTCAATGTCTTCCTCGATATGGAGAACGCGGGCATGGTCCGTGTGGACGACATTTCTTCGGGAACGAAGCAGGCCATGATCACCACCATTGTGGGTTTGGTCGTGGGCATCATCGCCTACATGGCCTACAACCACCTTGTCAGTCGAGTCAGCAAGGTCATCCACCTGATGGAGGCCAGCAGCCTTGAGTTCATCGACATTTTGGAGGAACCCGCCCGCTGATGAACCTCGGACAACGCAACCAGGTACAGGCCGGGGGCAACATGTCCTCGATGACGGACCTCGTGTTCCTTCTGCTCATTTTCTTCGTGATTCTGTCGACACTTGTGTCGAATGGGGTCAACGTCGATTTGCCGCAGAGCAAGGGCACCAGCAGTGCGAGCTCGCGTCTCACCGTTTCCATCAAGCCCGATGGTACCTATTACCTAAACGGTACAGCCATCGCCCGAGCGGACATCGAGCCGGCGCTCAAGGTCAAGTTTGCCGACCAGAGCGAACCGGTTTTGTATTTGCAGGTGGACAAAGCCGTGCCAACCGGACAAACGGTGGAGGTCATCGGCCTTGCCAAGGCAAACGACTGGAAGGTGATGCTCGGCGCTCAACCGGCGCGTTAACCCCGTGATGTCCCACTGACCCGAAATATGTCTGGATTCGATTGGAATCGCCACCACGCTGAAGAAGAGCGCAAGGAACGCCGCAAGGCGGCCGCTCTGTCTGCAGTCACGTATGTCGCCATCTTTGCGGCCTGCGTGTTCTTTGTGGCGTTTCAGGAAGTCACGCCCCCCCCTGGAGAACAGTTCGTGGCTGTGGGCATGGCCGATTTCGGTAATACTGAAGAGGCTGGGGGAGACCGCGAGACGGAGACGCCCTCGGAATTGGTTGAGGAAGTGATCGAACAAGAGGTCAGTGAATCAACGACAGAAGATGTGGCGCCGGTGGAGGCTGTCGAGACCCAAGAGACGAGTGAGGTGGACATGCCGACCCAGGAAGAAGTCGCAGAGGTCCCAACCGAAGTCGAGGATCCCGATCCTGAACCGGAAATATCCCAGGAACTCTCCAATGCATTTAGCCAGATGTTAAGCAACAGCGGTGGTGGTGGCTCAGAAGGTCAGCAGCAGGGCGTAGGCAACGCTGGAGCCGATGACGGCAAGATTGAGGGCGCTGGGGTGGTGTCCGGTCTCGCCACTGGTGAGTTGCTCGATGGGGGCAAGATGATTGGAGATCCTACACTCGAGCGCAAACCCACAGAGGAGGGCGTCGTTCGGATGAAGGTGTATGTGGACAAGACCGGCAAGGTCACAGAGGCGAAATTCGATCCGGAGAACAGCACGACATCCAACAATCGGCTGGTTCAATTGGCCAAAGAGGCGGCGCTGACGGCGATGTTCGAGAGCCACCCCATCAAGCCGACGCGCATCGGGTGGATCCAATTCAATTTCAAGCTTGAATGACCGTGGGGTCCCCTGTCCGAGCCTTCCGGAGCCACACAGAAGGGTTGGACTGATTTGAAGCCAATGGACTATTCAGACGTCCTTGACTGGCTGTATGACCAGTTGCCCATGTTTCAACGGTCCGGTCCGGTCCGGTACAGGATGGACTTGTCAAAGACCCTCGCCCTGTGCGACGCCCTCGGGCACCCCGAACACAACCTGAGCGTGGTGCACATTGCGGGAACCAATGGCAAAGGTTCGGTTAGCCACGCTGTGGCTGCCGCCTTGCGGAGGCGGGGGATGAAGGTGGGACTCTACACGTCTCCTCATTTGGCCGATCCGCGAGAGCGCATTCGAATTGATGGCAAGTGGATTGAGAAGCCGGAGTTCGTGTCTTTTGTGGTCAACCATATGCCGCTTTGGGAGCAAATGCGTCCCAGCTTTTTCGAATTGATGTTTGGGATGGCGCTGACCGCTTTTCAATCCCATGGCGTTGATGTGGTTGTGTTGGAGACCGGCATGGGGGGACGACTTGATTCAACGAATATTTTTCCGGCCCCCATTGTCACGGCCATCACATCGATTGGCTTGGATCATCAGCAGTTCCTCGGTGCGGATTTGAGGTCGATTGCCCGTGAAAAGGCAGGCATTCTCAAAGAAGGTGTTCCCTGTGTCCTCGGGGTTTTGCCACCTGAGGCGCGCTCTGAGGTCTTGGAGCAGTCCATGAAATTGGGAGTGGAGGTCTACGACGGAATGCCTGCTGCCGACCCTTTGGATGGGCCACGATGGTTGGTCAGGAACCAGGCCGTCGCAAGGCGAATATTGAGTCTGATTCCGGGCTCGGATCAGAATGATGAGGAGGTGCTTTTGGCTGGACCTGCCGGATGGGGACTGCAAGGCCGTTGGCAATTCTGGGACCCCGATTGCCTCTTGGATTGCGCTCACAATACCGAGGGATTGACGTCCACGGGCAAGGCGATTTCTGCTTTGGGCAGGCCCATACGGCTTGTCTATGCCGCTGTGGCCGATAAGGATGTGAATCAAGCCTTATCCTGCCTTCCCAAAACGGTGGCCAACCATTGGTGCTGCGCCGATGTTCCGCGTGCAATGCCTGTAGAGGAGTTGTCCTGTCTGGCTCTTGCTTCGGGCCGCAATGGGGAGGTGCATGCCACGGTGGCTGAGGCCGTGCAAATGGCAAGGCGTCAGCGAAAAGCCAATGAATTGGTCGTGGTCTTGGGAAGCGTGTTTACGGTGGGAGAGGCCTTGACTTTTTTGGGGTCCGAAAGCTCAAGGGCAGGTGCATCCGTAGACCCCAAGTAGGACCAAAAGGTCAGTGGTGCCGACCAAGTCATCCAAATCTAAATCTGCTGGGTGCGGCCCAATGTGGCCGAAGTTGGCCAGCATGAAAAGCACGTCTTCCACGGTCTGAATGCCATCTCCATCGAGGTCGCCCAAGCATCCGCCATAGGGACCGATTCCGCATGTGTTGTTGATGCTGCCATCGAAATGGCTGTTTGCCAAATCGCAGGCTTGGGTTCCGCAGACAATGCCCATGATTCGGCCTCGTATGTCGTCTGTAACAGGGTGGATGCCCCCCCATATTCTAGACAGGCTGCACTGGTCTGACGCATCGTAATAGGTGGCCCACTGAAGCGTCACGTCCACAGAAGGGCCAATTTCGAAAACCAAGAAGTCGTTTTCCGGACAATGGAACTCACCCATTCCGCCCGGGAAGAATGGGTCTCCTGTGATGCAGGTCAAAACCTCTGCTGCGGATCGGCTGAACGTGGAGTGGCCTGATACATATCCCGCAAAGGGTGGGGTCACAAAGCTGGGTCTTTGGTAAGGCCACCAGTTCTCGGCCAGAATCCAGTCTACCCCAGCAATGTTGCCCGCAGTGTCGGTGGGGATGTCCAGGCCGTTTTCGGCTTCATAGGTGTCGATGTAATCAGGCCCCTGCCAAGTGAAGACCTTGATTTTTCCAATGTTTTCTCCGCCCTCCCCAGCCAGGTCATCGGTGTCGTCTACCAACTCGATGAATCCAGGGTACAGTGGAATTCCGTTGGGGCTGTAGCTGGGAAGCGAGGGGTTTGAAGATTGTCCTTGGTCCGCCATGTAGCGGATGGCTGAAATGGGGCGTGTGTAGTCGTAATACCCTTTGACACCCCAAGCGGCAATGGCGGCATCATGAACTGCCCCACCAAGCGTGATGTAGGCCTTTACCTCATATTCGAGTGGGTCGAGTTCCTCTCCTTCGCCCATCCAATCCCGGGTGAATGCGGAGTGTGACATGACCTCGTTGAGTATACTGAACCAGTGACCAGGCGGGGTTTCACTGTCTGGCCCATCGGCCCAGAATTCAGCCAAAATTCGCGCGTAGTCACCCAATGGCACCAGTTGCTCTTCGTAGGGCAATCCAGTAGAAGGGTTGAGGTCGTGGCCAATTCCAGAATCGCCTCCTTCCAAATAGTTGTAGAAATCACCGTATTCAGAAAAATCATCTGGAAACGACTGAACGTTGCCGATGTTGGACGGGCTGGCATCGATCATCACCCCGTTGAAAGGGTCGTGTTGGGACTGCCAGATGCTCACCATGGCAAAGTGGTGCTTGAACATGCTGTCTTCCTCAAATGACATGTCCCCACCTGTGTATAGCGGGGGGCCTGGGTCGAGATAGGTCGGCCACAATTCGCCGTCCCTTTCGTGCATGGTCAACTGGTCGTTGTCGAGCGCAAAGGGCTGGACCCAACCCCATTCAGGGCTTTGGAACGGAGGAGCGCTTTCGAGAACCTGACCGGATTGGTCGATGAAGCCATTGATGGCCAGAGGCTGCCAGCGGTTAGGGTCTGAGACAGTGGGGTTGCCAGGGTCATCGACCACCAGTTGATCGTTGTGGGGCTCGTAGTAGGTGTTGGTGTAATCGAATGCTTCGTTCGCTCCGTCTTGAATGCCGAATGCAATGACCTGCTCCGCGATGTAGTTCCCCAGAGCTGCCGGCGATCCGAAGGCGTAATTGATGGAGGTCAGCGAGGGGTCGTAACCCAATGTGGTGAGGAGGGAATCAAAGCGTGCTTGCGCGGTCACCACCCCCGGAGAGTTCGCATACCGGTGGCTTAGAATGCGATAGGCGGCATAAGACGCCGCTTCCTTTCTGGCTGACGGAATGTCGAGAAATGGAAGGATGTTTTCTGGAATACCATCGAATTCCGCAGTGTATCCACCCAGAGTGTGCCCCAGCAGCATGGGTTCTGCCAATTCATCATAGGCCGCCCATGCATCGTACATCGCAAGGGAGACGTGGTAAAGGTTTCGGGCGTGGATGGGGGGACGGGCAAAATCGACTCGAATCCCTTTGAGTTGGACTTCAATCCACTCATAGGCCACGTCGTGTTCGGTTTCTTGAGTAAATCCGGTTCCCTCTATCCCAAAAAGACATCCGGTAACGACAAGGAGCTGAGTCAGTATTTGACGAAAAGGCATTGCAATCCGATGAATTGTACAAAAATGCAAATGAATAAACACAAGATACGAAGGGCCGAGAAATGCCTCGCGGGGTGACGTATCGCGCTGGAATCAAACGATTGCCAGGAAAAAAGTGGGCGGTGAGGGACTCGAACCCCCGGCCCTCTCGGTGTAAACGAGATGCTCTGAACCAACTGAGCTAACCGCCCTGACGGGTGCAAAAGTAGGGAAGAGCGAAATTGCACGCGATGGACCGGACAAGAACCTCTTTTCATTGGGCGAGATGGTGGGTAAAATGGTGCTGGATACCCCCACTTGAACCGGTCGGCACGATGGCTGGTCCAATAGGGGCTCGGGGCTCATGTGCATTGGATTGGAGGGCCGTTCGTCGTTCCTTGCCGAGAGGAGAACAGGACAAATGGATTGAGGTTCTTGATTTCGGAGCGTTATCTACGGCCAGCACAGGGCTTCGGCGCACTTCCATCGGTCAGCTTGAAAAAACCGCATCCGCGGACCGCAGGAAGGCCATTTGGCTTGCTGCTTTTTCGGCGTCAGCGATGTCGTTGCGAGAGGAGGCCATCGGCATCCTCGAGTTGGGAACCTGTCTCGGTTCCGGTGCGGTCAGTCTCATTCTTGGCGCCCAGCGGCGGTGCCGGTATGTCGGTCTCGAGGGTAGTCCTGATTTGGCAAGGGTGACCGAAGAGAGAATTCGCCGTGCGGCGCCAGATGTTCCCATCGACATCCGTGTGGGGCCCTTCCGCGACACCTTGCCTGCGATTGTGGATTCCGATATCCGGTTTGACCTGGTCTTTTTGGATGGCCATCACGAAGGCCGAGTTCTGCTGGAACAGTGGGGCCAAATTCGTCCCCGACTCAGTGACGGCGCTTGGGTTGTAGTGGACGACATCCGTTGGTCTGACGACATGCATGCTGCGTGGAATGTGCTGGCGAAGAAGGAGGGCGTTCTGGCATTTGATTTGTTCCGGATGGGGGCGTTGCAGATTTCTGACCGAGTCAAGGGCCCTATGAACAGTGCGCCGAGGCGAGTTTCGCTCTCCATGTTCGCGTAAGGGTTGGAATGGCTTCCCGTTGCGCCGGTGCCGGGATACCTTCGCACTGCGATGATCAAAAAGACCGCTCTCATTATCCTCGACGGTTGGGGATTGGGCTTCCCGGACGAAAACAATGCCGTCCACGTGGCCTCAACCCCCTGTTTCGACCGGATCATAAAGGACAACCCCAAGGCCACATTGACCACCCATGGAGAGGACGTGGGTCTGCCTGAAGGCCAAATGGGTAACAGTGAGGTTGGGCACCTCAACATTGGGGCCGGGCGCATTGTATACCAGGACCTTCTGCGCATAGACAGGGCAGTGGCCGACGGGTCCATTGCGACAGAGCCCCAGTTGCAGGAGGCCCTCGCAGTGGCAAAGCAGGAGGGACGGCGTCTGCATTTTTTGGGGCTGGTCAGTCGTGGTGGAGTCCACAGTCAGCAAGACCATCTGCACGCGTTGTTGAGGATTGCTGCGGATGCTGGTGTACCTGATGTGGTGGTGCATGCATTCACAGACGGCAGGGACACAGCGCCGAGGTTGGGTAAAGGATACTTGGAAGAACTGCAGGCCGTATGTGAGGAGACAGGAACGGGATTGGCCACGGTCTGTGGGCGCTATTGGGCCATGGACCGCGACCGACGGTGGGAGCGAATTGCCAAGGCTTACGACCTCTTGGTCCATGGGAAGGGGGCTCCTTTCCCGGATGCGAAAACCGCGATTTCGGCAGCCTATGCCGGCGATGTCACGGATGAATTTATCGAGCCTGTTGTCCTCGATGATGTAGATGGTCGAATCCGCTCTGGGGACGTGGTCTTCTGCTTCAATTTCAGAACCGACCGGTGCCGGCAAATTACAAGTGCCCTAACACAAGAAGATTTTCCAGGCCATGGGATGCAAACCTTGGATTTGCACTACTTGACCATGACCAACTATGACGCCCGATTCAAGGGCGTTCAGGTCCTGTACGACAAGCCCAACTTGCCGATGACGTTGGGGGAGACGGTCAGCGCAGCCGGAGGCACCCAGTTGCGTGTCGCCGAAACCGAGAAATACCCGCATGTGACGTTCTTTTTTAGTGGGGGACGTGAAGCAGAGTTCGAAGGCTGTCTCTTATACACATCTGACGCTGCCGACGATCCTACCTGTG
>CAXHAW010000055.1:0-8682 GCA_964014525.1 uncultured bacterium | reverse complement strand
CGCCAAGGCAGCGGTCTTGCATGGTTTCGATACCAAGCGAGCAACATTTGGGTGAAGGGGTGTGGAGCAGCCACGGGAAGGCAATTTGCAAATGGAATGATAAGACGCGGATGAGTGGGGCCTATGCACTATTTTCGCCGGCCCAATCCCACCGGATTTCAACCCTTTGACTTTCAAAGCATCAGCAAAGTGATTGACAACAAAATGACGAAGGCGGACCTCGTGAGCCGCATTTCAGACAAGACGGGTATCGAACGACAGGACGTGCAAGCCACGGTTGAGGCTTTCATGGAATCCGTTCGGGACTCCCTCGAACATGGTCACAATGTCTACCTGCGCGGATTCGGCAGCTTCGTAATCAAGCGTCGGGCCAAGAAGACAGGACGTGACATCTTGAAAAACAAGACCATCGAAATTCCGGCCCACAACATCCCCTCCTTCAAGCCTGCAAAGAGCTTTATGGAGAATGTGAAGGCCAAAGTGGCTGCGAACTGATTTCCCTGTATGACCTCAGCACCTGAACGCCGCTCGATTTTGCCCTTCATCATTGGAGGGTTGAGCGTCGTGCTAGTGGTGTTGATTTGGCAGGTAATTCCGCGACAGCCCACTGCGGTCTCCGAGGTGGGCATACCCACATCCTTAGAGGAGGCCTCTGAGCTTGATCCCGTTGCGTCTGCAGTGGAGAAGGTCCAGGGATCAAACCCGATGGAGGGTATATTGGAGCTCAAAGCCCTAGCTGAGGCGGAACCACCCAATGTGGATGCCGTGATTGAACTGGGGCGGTTCAGTATTCAGTCAGGCCAATTGGACAAAGCGAAGGAGCGCTTCGTTCAGGCCATCGATCTTGCGCCGGAGCGCGCGGAACCCATCGTACAGCTCGGCATGCTCGAGCTGGATGGCGGGAACCCTGCCGAGGCCTTGATTCATTTCGAAAGGGCCGTGTTGGTCGACAGCACAGCCCACAACGCCTGGTTCTTCCAGGCGCAATGCCACGAGCGCCTCGGAAATCCGGGCTTGGCACTCGCTGGCTACCAACGTTTTCTCCCCCTTTCCCCGGATACCATTATCGAACAGGCGGTCCGCCAACGGATAGACCTCCTGATTCAACAGAACTCATAAACTCATCTGACCATGCCTAGTGGAAAGAAGCGCAAGCGCCATAAGATGGCGGTGCACAAGAAGAAGAAGCGCCTACGTAAGAATCGCCACAAGAAGAAGAAGTAATTCTCATAGGTGTGTGTTGTTTTGGGCAAAGTGCCCTGATACACATGCCACAATTTCTTGACGCGTGAACATCGAATTGGTCATAAATAAGACCAAATCCGGGTTGCGTATTGCCATGTTGGAAGACGGCCATTTGGTCGAGCTTCACGAAGACAATGGCAACCAGGAGTATGCGGTCGGGGACATTTACCTCGGCCGGGTCAAAAAGGTTTTGCCCAGTCTGAACGCGGGATTTGTGGACATCGGTCATCCAAAGGATGCCTTCCTCCACTATCTTGATTTGGGCCCGCAATACCGCAGTTTTAAAAAGTATACCCAGCGATCCGTCAAAGGGTCGCAGGTGACGGCTGACTTAGGCAATTTCAAGCCGGAGTCAGATCTCGACAAAAAGGGCAACATGAAGGACGTGGTTTCTGCTAGTCAGACCGTGCTGGTTCAGGTTGCCAAAGAGGCTATTTCTACCAAGGGACCTCGCCTTACAGCGGAGGTCACATTGGCTGGGCGTTACCTCGTGCTGGTTCCTTTTTCCAACAAAATCAGCATCAGCCAGCGCATCAGCAAAGAGAGCGAGCGCAAGCGTCTGCGGGTGTTGTTGCAGAGTATCCGTCCGGAGAATTGTGGCATCATTGTGAGAACGGTGGCCCAAGAAAAGGGCGCGGCCGACCTCCACACAGATTTGGAGGACCTCACCAACCGGTGGAAGGAACTCCATGCCAACTTGCGATCCGCGAAGCACCGCCAACGGGTGCTTGGAGAGATTAACAAAACGAGCTCTCTTTTGCGCGATTTGTTGAACCCCAACTTTTCGCAGATTCTCGTCAACGATGTGGAGGTGGCAGAGGAGGTCAAGGAGTACCTCGCCGCCAATGCACCGGACAAGGTGGATATCGTGAAGTTGTCCAAGGCAAAAGATGTCTTCGATGACCGTGGTGTTCACCGGATGATCAAGGCCAGTTTTGGCCGGCAGGTCAACCTACGGAGTGGAGCCTACCTCATCGTTGAGCACACGGAAGCAATGCACGTCATCGATGTCAACTCCGGTGGCAGGAAGGCGGGTGCAACCTCTCAGGAGGAAAACGCCGTTGCGACCAACCTTGAATGTGCAGAGGAGATTGCTAGGTTGTTGCGTTTGCGTGACATGGGAGGCATCATCGCCGTCGACTTCATCGACATGGGTCAGGCGGACAACCGCCGCAAGCTGACGGAGTCGTTGCGTAAGGCAATGAAGCCGGACAAGGCCAAGCACAATGTGTTGGCGCCAAGTCGTTTCGGTGTGGTGGAAATCACCCGGCAGCGCGTGCGTGAGGTGACAGACATCAAAACAGCTGAGCAGTGCCCATCATGCAATGGTACCGGCAAGGTGGAGGCGAGCATCTTGGTGACCGATCGAATTGAAGGTGCCCTCCAGGCTGCGGCAGATCGCGGTTTGGGCCAAGTCACCTTGTTGATTCACCCAATGGTGGAAGCCTACATTACCCGCGGGTTTTGGGACAACCAGCTCAAGCGGTGGAAAAAGACGTTGGGCATTAAAATCGTGGTGGACGGGAATTCATCCATGGAACTTCTCGAGCACCACCTTTACGACGCCCAAGGCGAAGAAATCACATTGTGACCCCTGCGCCTGGTCGGGGCGGCAATTCCTTGGGATAAGCGAGGAAATGCCGCTCCACCGGGACGCTCAGGGCGCTGAGATTGAGGTGGTCCGAGGCCGATGCGACATCCCGAACGGACCCATCTTTGTAGAGCATTTGGATGCCATGTGACGCAGTGCTGTATGCGCGGTTGTCGATGCGGTCATGAAGGACAAAGCACGCTGCATCCTTGGTGTCCAGACCGAAGTGTTTACCAGCGGTTTCGATTCGCTCGGATATGTCCCCTTGATCAAAAGGAGCATCCCGCAATTCTATCTTGAACAAGCGGCGGTGTGTCAATCGGTTGCACAGGTCAGAAAGCACCCAATCTGGGTGTGACTGCCACGCCTTAATGCAGCACATGACGTCATTGTCATCCAAGGCGCAAAACGTGGCCAGCACGTCTGGATCGGCCATGAACCGGGCCCGGTCGATGTCGTGGTGGAGGAACGATTTCAAAGAAGGGGTCGTCCATATGTCCGCCCCCCGCATGGCCAGTTCCCTGGCGCGCTCGAGGATGCCCATCATCATCCACTCTGCTGCTAGAACGGTTTTGTGCAGATAGACTTGCCAGTACATCAGGCGCCTCGAGATGATGAATTTCTCTATGGAATAGATGCCCTTTTCTTCGACCACGAGTCTGCCTTCATGCACGTTTAGCATCCGAATGATGCGTTCCGAACTGATGCGGCCTTCGCTGACGCCGGTAAAAAAGCTGTCTCGACGCAGGTAATCCATCCGGTCCATGTCGAGTTGGCTAGAAACAAGATCGTGCAGGAATCCCTTAGGATGGTGGTCATTGAAGATCTCGATGGCTGTGTCTAGCATGCCATTGAGGTCCTCGTTGAGGCGGGTCATGATCAGGGTGCTGATCTCTTCGTGGTGTACACCGCTGACCAATGTGTGCTCAAGCGCATGGCTGAATGGTCCGTGCCCCACATCGTGCAATAAGATGGCCAGACAGGCTCCTCGGAATTCATCCTCGGTAATGGAAACTCCCTTTTCGCGGAGCGAATCCAGGGACTCTTGCATGAGGTGCATGGCCCCCAATGCGTGGTGGAATCGATTGTGGACGGCTCCAGGATAGACGAGGTGGCTTAGCCCCAATTGGCTAATGCGGCGCAGGCGCTGCACCCACGGGTGATCGAAGACTTTTGTGAAATCGGCATGTCGGACTTGAATAAATCCATACACCGGGTCGTTGAGCAGCTTGGGTCGGGCAGCCATGGGCGAAATTTGGCGCGTTTCTTTGCACCGGCAGCCGCCCTGCAAAATAATTGCGACGAATTGCCATTGAAGGAATCATGACGCGCACCCCTCACATCCTATGGGCCGACGACGAGATCGATCTGCTTAAGCCCCATATTCTCTTCCTTCAAGGCAAGGGTTATGATGTCACCGGATTCACCGATGGGGCTTCACTCCTAGAGGCACTAGAGGAGGATCGGTTGGTGGACGTTGTATTTCTCGACGAGAATATGCCGGGGCTCACGGGCCTTGAAACGCTTCAGCGCATCAAAACCCGGCGGCCCCACCTGCCATGTGTGATGATCACCAAGAGCGAAGAGGAGCACATCATGGAGGAGGCGATAGGGTCTAAGATGGCGGACTACCTAATTAAGCCCCTCAATCCCAACCAGATTTTGCTTTCACTCAAGAAGATTCTGGATGAGAAGCGACTGGTTGGAGAAAAGGCGATGAGCGATTACCAGCGCGAGTTTCGCGAGCTTGGCATGCGGCTGACGGACCGGCTTGATCGAGAGGACTGGGAAGATATCCATCGCCGTCTGGTGCATTGGGATCTCGAGCTTACGGCGTCTGGTGACACTGGCATGTCAGAGGTGCTTAGGATGCAGAAGCAGGATGCGGGTCGGCAATTCGCGCGGTTTGTCACCGACCACTATGGCAACTGGCTCTCCGATTTGGATCGCTGTGATGGTCGAGAGGACCCTCTGTTGGCACCGAAAGTCATGGATGAGTCTTTGCGGCCCCTTCTGGATGCAGGACGCAAGACCTTGTTGGTGGTCATCGACAATTTCCGCTACGATCAGTGGCGTGCCTTGGGCCCGATGCTCTCGGAGGATTGGCAGGTTCAATCTGAACGGATGCATTGGAGCTTCCTCCCAACTGCGACACAGTACGCTCGAAACGCCATGTTCGCGGGCATGACCCCTGCAAACATTGCCAAGGTCCACCCCCAGTGGTGGAAGGACGAGCAGGCCAAAGGGTCAAAAAATGCCCACGAGTCGGAACTGTTGGGTGCGCAATTGGAACGGTGGGGTTTCCGTGGCCAATGGGGCTATCATAAAATCACCGACGCGGGGTCTGGACGGAAACTTGTGGAGGATTTCCATCAAATTCGAGACCGGGATTTCACAGCCGTTGTCTTCAATTTCGTGGACATGCTCAGCCATGCGAGAACAGAGAGCGAAATCATCAAGGAGCTCGCTGAAGACGAAGCCGCTTATCGATCACTCACTGTCAGTTGGTTCGAGCACAGTCCCTTGAGGGAGTTGTTGCGACTCGCTGCCGAAGCCGGCTTCGAACTCGTTTTGACCACAGACCACGGCACAGTGCAGGTGGCGGATCCGGTCAAAGTCCAAGCCGAGCGGGAGGTCACTGACAATCCGAGATACAAAACCGGCCGCAACCTGCGTCACGATGATGGTGTCTTCTCCGTGGATGATCCGGAGGCATACGGGCTGCCCAAGCCTCACCTGTCGAGCCGCTACATTTTTGCGATGGAACGGGACTTTATGGTGTATCCCAACAACCTCAATCGGTTTGTCCGCTACCTAGATGGCACCTTTCAGCACGGGGGCATTTCCATGGAGGAGATGCTGGTGCCCTTGGTTCACCTCGTTCCGCGATGAGTTTAGGTCAACTCCAAAAGATATGGGGCTCCAGCCCTTTTGGACTAAAGGGGTTGAAGGAGGCAGCTGCAGAACTCGCGGACCATCTCGAGTGGGGAGAGGTCATCGCCTTGCAGGCGCCAATGGGCACAGGCAAGACGACCTTGGTTGCGGCTTTGGTTCGCCATCACGGTTCGGAAGACGCGGCGTCGAGTCCCACGTTTGCCCTGTGTCAGAGCTATCCCATTTCCTTGGCAGGAGCCCCTTCTAGATTGATTCGCCACTTGGACCTCTATCGGATTCGCCATACCGATGAGTTATTTGACCTTGGGTGGGACGAACTCATGCACGACCCGACGGCTTTGACGTTTGTGGAGTGGCCAGAGCGGGCAGCCGATCATTTCCCTGAACGGGCGCGATTGCTGAGGATTGAGCGTCTTCCAGACGGAATGCGGGTGGCCACGTTGTGGCAACGGGAATCCGCTTAAATTTCCAACTGACCTGAACCGACTCGACAGTGGAAACCAAGGAACGCATCCGGAGACTCGCCTTCCAGGCCGCACTTTCTCCTCAAGAGGAACAGTTGGCCGTGCACAATCACGAACAAAGTTTGCGCATCGGCATCCCCAAGGAGATGGTTTTGCAGGAGCGTCGAGTGGCCCTCGATCCTGATGCGGTGGGGCTTTTGGTTGCCCATGGACACGAGGTGGTCGTAGAGACTGGGGCCGGTGTTCACGCCCAATTTTCAGATGCCGATTACAGCGAGGCCGGTGCCCGAATTGCTCCGGATACTGCCACGGTGTATGAAAATGACATCATTCTAAAGGTGGCACCCCCCCAAGAGGCCGAGCTCGAATTCATGCGGGACAGACAGACCATCTTCAGCGGACTGCAGTTGGCGACCCACCCCGAGCGAACCATCGAGAAGATGATGGACCGGAAGATCACGGCTGTGGCTTGGGATTTCATGAAGGACCGGACCGGCATCTTTCCCCTCGTCCGGGCCATGGGGGAAATTGCGGGAACCACGAGTATCCTGATTGCAGCAGAATTCCTCTCTCATCCAACCTATGGCAACGGCACCATGCTCGGCGGCATGACTGGTGTGGCTCCTTCTGAGGTCGTCATCATTGGTGCTGGTACGGTGGGAGAGTTCGCCACTCGGGCAGCCATTGGACTCGGCGCCTCTGTGCGGGTCTTTGACAGCAGCCCATACCGGCTCCGTCGACTTCGCGGTGAGATTGGCGGCCGATTGTGGACCAGCACGCTACACCCGAAGGTGTTGGCAGAGTCTTTGGCTTCAGCCAATGTCGCCATTGGCGCTGTCCGACCTCACCAGGGACGCACTCCGATGATTGTGACGGAGTCTATGGTTCAGGGCATGAGAGAGGGGTCTGTCATCGTCGATGTGAGCATCGACAGCGGCGGGTGCTTCGAAACGTCGCGTCTGACCAACCATCAGGACCCGGTGTTCTCAGAATTCGGGGTCACCCACTATGGCGTGGCCAACATCCCCAGCCGAGTGCCACGCACTGCTAGCTTGGCCCTTTCGAACCTATTGGCCCCGTTGCTCAAGCAGTTGGGAGAGGATGGAGGCATTGAGTCGGGTGTGGGCAACAGCCCCATGATCCGAAGCGGTTTGTACTTGTTCCGGGGAAATGTCGTGAATCGCGATCTGGCAGAGGCGTTTGGTTGGCCCTCAAAGGACCTCGACCTGTTGCTCGCCGCATTTGACTGATGGTTAGCCGCCGACCCGTTTTCTGATTTCGTGAAGCTTTAATAGCGCCTCAACTGGGGTCAGTTGGTCGATGTCCAGCTCGAGTAGGTCTTCCTTAATGTCCTGCAGAACCGGGTCATCTAACTGAAAAAAGCTCATTTGAAGTCCGTCTTCGCCGGCGGTTTCTGCCGAAGGCATGGCGGGACTTGACGTTGTTCGATCACGGCCTCCTCCCTCCGATTCAAGCCCTTCCAAAACCTCTTCAGCGCGACGGACGAGTGATTTAGGCATGCCCGCGAGTTTGGCGACATGGATGCCGAAACTGTGCTCACTTCCGCCAGGCACGAGTTTGCGAAGGAAGAGCACTTTGCCGTCTTGTTGGCGCACGCTCACGTTGGCGTTGTGAATGCGCGGAAAGTGGCTGGCCATCCGATTCAATTCGTGGTAATGGGTGGCGAACAGGGTCTTGGCCTTGCACTTTGGATGCTCGTGGAGGAATTCGGCAATGGCCCAGGCAATGCTGATCCCGTCATATGTGCTGGTTCCCCGCCCTATTTCGTCGAGCAGGACCAAGGATCGATCTGAGAGGTTGTGAAGGATGGAGGCGGTCTCGTTCATCTCCACCATGAAGGTGGATTCCCCTGCGCTGAGGTTGTCGGAGGCCCCGACACGCGTGAAAATCTTGTCGACGAGTCCCATCCGGACGGAGCGGGCTGGCACATAGCTCCCCATCTGTGCCATGAGCGCGATGAGGGCCGTCTGTCTCAGCAGTGCACTCTTTCCGGACATGTTGGGTCCGGTGATCATCAGGATTTGCTGGTGATCTCGGTCAAGTGCCACGTCGTTTGCGACATAGGTTTCTCCGTCGGGAAGACAACGTTCAATCACTGGATGGCGCCCACCTACAATCTCTAGCGTGTGACCATCCACGAGGACGGGACGCGTATAACCGTGATCTTCGGCGACTTCGGCAAAGCCGAGCAGCAGATCCAGTCCTGCCACAGCCCGCGCGGTAGACTGAAGCAGAGGCAAGTGTGGATGGGTAGCGGTGACCAGTGTTGCATAGGCTTCACGTTCCACGACATCGAGTCGCTCTTGGGCGTTGAGAATGCGCTGTTCGAGTTCTTTCAGTTCCGGTGTGATGTACCGTTCAGCTTGGGTGAGGGTTTGTTTCCGGATCCAATCCTCTGGAACCTTGTCCACGTGGGCATGCCGAACCTCGAGGTAGTAGCCGAAGACGTTGTTGAAGGCAATCTTG
>CAXHAW010000054.1:0-8746 GCA_964014525.1 uncultured bacterium | reverse complement strand
TTTGAGCACTACAGCCACTTCACCTCGCCAATTCGACGCTATCCAGACATGATGGTTCACCGCAGTCTGCAGCACTACTTAGACGGAAAATCCGCGCTGGACACCAAGGACCTGGATGGGCCTTGCGCCCACAGCAGTGAGCGCGAAAAACGGGCAGCGGAGGCAGAGCGGGCGAGCATCAAGTACAAGCAGGTCGAATTTCTGGGCGCTCAGCTGGGCGCTGAATTCGACGGTGTGGTCAATGGAATCTCCGCCAAGGCGGTGTATGTCGAACTCAACGACAACAAATGCGAGGGCTACGTGGACATACGGGACATTTCTACAGATCGGTTTTCAATCGATGCCGAGCGGCAATGTCTAGTGGGTCTGCACACGGGCCGGGAGATTCACATGGGCGCAGCGGTTCGGGTGCGGGTTGTTCGGGCTGATGTGCAGCGCAGGGAACTTGAATTCGAGTGGCTGGGTTGATCGAGGCCGCCCCGGCCGGGCACCGTATTTTTGCATGAAACGCCTTCGGGCGAAAATGCGCTCTTAGCTCAGTTGGTTAGAGCAGGGGACTCATAATCCCTGGGTCGCGGGTTCAAGTCCTGCAGGGCGCACAAAGGCTTAGCCCATTTGGCCGAGCAAGAGAATAAGGTCGGTGGTCGTAATCATGCCGTCCCCGTTGAGGTCGTAAGCAATGGTTGCTTTCGTTACGGGTTGCATGAAGTTCGAAAGGAGGTTGAGGAGGTCACCGAGCGTCATGGCGGGGTGTGTTGGCAGAAGTTTTATCTGCAGAAAGGCGTTTTGTTTAGACGAATTTGAATATAATAAAGACCCGTGAAAAGGTCAAGCCGAGATTGAAACCGGGTTTCTTGGCACCCGAAAGCTTGGATTCTGGCTGAATGAAAGAGAGAATCTTGGTGTGTATCTTCGCCCTCCTGTTTTTTAGGGGCAATTAGCTCAGTTGGTTCAGAGCGCTCGCCTCACACGCGAGAGGTCACTGGTTCGAATCCAGTATTGCCCACTCCCCCCAGGGGCCTCACCCCCCAATCTGAGGTCCCGGCCCCGCTCCTTTTTGAGGAGTCGGGGCTTTTTCTTGCTTCCCGAAAGAAGCGCTGTTTCTTTGTCGCGAGGCCCCGTAGTTCAACGGATAGAATAGACGTTTCCTAAACGTTTGATCCAGGTTCGATTCCTGGCGGGGCTGCCACTCTTTTCCCATAATCCCGCGCAATTGACCTTTTCCTCCGCATCTCGACTGGATGGATCTTGGCGCCGCCTTCTCAGCGGTAGCGGTGTTGTGCTGGCCTTAAAGCTTTTCGGAGCCTTGGGAGGCTTCTTGTTCTCATTGTGGGTGGCTCGGGTCCATGGTGATGCGGCCATGGGCCGGGCAGAGCTTTTCATTTTGTGGGTGACGGTCGGGGCCACCCTTCTTCGCGGTGGATGGGAGGGGGCTGTGGTCAAGGTATTTGGAGCATGGACATCGAGCGGTGAGGGTCATCGTGTGAAGCGGGGATTTCAGAAGTGGACCAGGTCCATGGTTGCCATTGGCATTGGGACAGGTGGGGTGGGGTGGTTGATTTTCGGTTCTGGCGACGGTGAATTTTCGGCATGGTTGGGTTGGGGGATAGGCGCTTGGGTGATCATTGGCTGGTTGGCAGAGGCACTTCGAGGCACTGGCCATGTGAGCACCTATGCCCTGTTCCAACCAGGTTGGTGGATGTTGTTTGCCGGGATGATTATGGCCTTTGGATGCGAGGACGCAACGTTGGCGCTGGGCATTTCGGCTGTGGTGATGGCGGGAATGGCCTTGCTCGGCACCTCTTGGTGGTTTAGACGGCGGTTTTCCTCTCCGCACGTGGATTCAGGGTCTACTGCAGGCTTGCAGAGTTCTTCTCAGCCGATGGCGCGTTTGGCCATCCCTATTTGGTTGGGCAGTGTGTTGCATCTCGTCCTTTCTTGGGCCGATACGGCCATGCTCTCAGCGTGGCTAAGTGAAGCGGATGTGGCCCATTATCGCGCAGCGTTTCGTTTGGCTGCACTTTTGACGTTCACCCAGTTTGCCGTCAATGCCTTGGGTGCCCCCACGTTTGGTGCGCTGCATGCAGCGGGACAGACAGATGCACTGCGAAAAACGGTGCACCGCATCGGTTGGATGAACACAGTGGTTGCCATTCCCGGGTTTGTTTTCTTGCTGTTGGTGGGGCCGTGGGCTTTGTCTCTTTGGGGCCCATCGTTTGCCCGGGAGGAGGCGGTAATTGCCCTGATGCTGTTGGCCGGTGGACAGGCATTAAACGCCTTGTCAGGGCCGGTTATATATCTCCTGAATATGACGGGAGGAGAGCGGTCTGGCCTGTTCATTTTGGGTCTTTCGGCAGTCGCCCAGATTCTGGCTGGCAGAGCTTGGGTTCCTGAATACGGCCTGGTTGGCGCTGCTGCATCTGCGACATTGGGCATGGCAGCTTGGAACTTGATGGGTGTGGTTTGGGTGAGGCGGCAGCACGGTTTTTGGATGGTATCGTTGTGGAACGGATGGTGGCGTCGCGGTTGAACTTTTTCCTCATAGGTGCCCCAAAGGCGGGCACGACCTTGTTGCATGCGCGGCTTTCGAGGCACCCCGAAGTCTATTTGAGCCCGCTCAAAGAGCCGAATCACTACGCGACGGACATCCGCCCTTCTCATTTTTCTCGGGCGTTCAAGGCCAACCTTCCCTCAGATTTAAATGGGTATTTGGCGGACCTGCCGCTGAAGCCCAGACAGGTCAGCTTTGTGCAGGATAGCGAACAGTATGGCTCACTCTTCGCGGGGGCAAAGGACCAACACCAAATCGTAGGGGAGTGCAGCACGAGTTACTTGTGGTCCAAGTCGGCGGCCAATAATGTGGCCGAAAGCCATCCACAGGCCAAGGTTTTGGCCGTGTTGAGACACCCAGTTGAGCGCCTTCATTCCCACTGGCTTATGGCGAGGAAATATGGGTTTACCAGATTGTCATTGTTGGAAGCCGTCGAGCGGGACTGCGCTCACCCCACACCAGGGTGGGGGTGCAGCGAGCTGTTTGTTGAAGCGGGCTTGTATGCAGCGGGCTTGAGGCGATGGCTTGACGCATTTCCGAGCGATCAGGTTCGGGTCTTGCTATCCGAAGAGTTAGATGATGCTGAGACATGGCTCGGCCTCTCCGATTGGATGGGCATTAAGGGCCCAATTCCAGAGGTGGGATTGCATGCGGGAAACCCCGCGGGTCGTGCGCGATGGCAATGGTTGAATGCCGGGCTGACAAACACAGGGATGAAGTCCAGCGTGGGCCGGCTTTTGCCTTCTAGGTGGAAATCGCGATTGAGTAAAGCTTGGTATACGGAGGGGGGGTTGGAAGGGCTGACTGCGGCGGATAGGGCGGTGTTGATGAAGCACTTTGAATCGGACATCCTCGAGACCCAAACGCTTCTGGGTCGGAATCTGTCTCATTGGTTTGCCCCCAGCCCCAATCGACACTTCTGAAATCGTATATTCGCCGTCCGATTCAGCGAAGGGTCATTAGCTCAGCTGGTTCAGAGCGCTGCCTTGACAGGGCAGAGGTCACTGGTTCGAGTCCAGTATGACCCACAACAAACCCGGATCCTTGCAGGTCCGGGTTTTTTTTGGGGAGTTGGCGGGCCGCCAACTCCGCCATGGAAGATGAGCAACGGAATCAGTGAAAATCATCTGTTGGAGTGATGCTGAGGTCCGTCCTTCAGGCAGACCTTTGCGCCTATAATTTCCCGAGCATGTCTTTACAACGTTTTTCCCTTCTCTGCCTCTCATTGTTTTGTTTGGTTTTGGCCCCTGGTTGCCTGGAACAGCCCAAGGAAAGTGCAAAGCCGACCATCATTTGTACAACTGGTATGGTGGCCGATGTGGTGAATCAAATCGTGGGAGAGTCTGCAGAGGTCGAATACATCATTCCTGCAGGTCTTGATCCGCACACGTACAAGGCCACCCCGCAAAATGTCTCAGCCATCATGGGTGCCGATGTCGTGGTGTACAGTGGAGTCGGACTCGAAGCCAAAATGGAGGAGGTTCTTGAGAACTATGGAATGCAGGAAGGAAATGTGGTCTTCTCGCTAGGAAAAGGCCTTCCAAAGTCATCCTTGATTGCTTTGGAGCACGGGGACGAGGTGGACCCTCACTTCTGGTTTGACGTTGATTTATGGTCTGCTGCGACTGCCCATGCTGCAGACCAGTTGACGGCGGCCATGCCAGGAGAGAAGGAGCGGTTCACTCAGCGGTCACGGGACTACATCGCCACACTCTCTGAATTGAAAGACTGGTCCAACGAAAAATTGTCGAGCATCCCCGAAAAGCAGCGGGTGTTGGTGACGGTACATGACGCCTTTTCTTATTTCGGCCGAAGCTTCAATGTGGAGGTCAAAGGTCTTTTGGGCGTTTCCCCAGAAGATGATGCTGGCGTTCAAGATGTTTCAGCCTTGGTTCAATTTCTTGTGGACAGGAACATTCCCGCCGTGTTTGTCGAAGAATCCCTTCCAACCCGTACGATGGAGGCTGTGGTCAATGGGTGTGAATCCTATGGACATGAGGTTCGCATGGGCGAGTCTTTGTACGCTGACAATGTCGGTGCGGACGATACCCCACAATCGACGTATGTTGGAATGGTGAAGCACAACGTCAATACCATCGTCAGCGCCTTGAAATGAAGTCAGAAGGCTGTTGCATGGACATTCAAGACCTTTCGGTTTTCTACGGCAACACACGGGCCTTAACGGACATTTCAATTTCCCTTCCCGAGGCCAAGATCATTGGGGTCATGGGCCCCAATGGAAGTGGAAAGACGACCCTTCTCAAGTGCATGACTGGGTTGCTTACCCCAGACAGGGGTCAGGTTTTTTTGGGCGGGGTTCCGGTGGGACAACAGCGGTTTCGCTTGAGTTACATCCCACAGAAGGAGAACATCGACTGGGACTTTCCATTGTCTGTGAGGGACTTGGTTGAGATGGCCATGTACGCAAAGCGCCGCTGGTATCAGAGGTTGTCTGCGGAGCAGTTGCAAAGGGTGAGCAGCGCGCTGCAGGCCATGGGCTTGGAGGAATTGCAAGGCCGCCAAATCGGAGCGTTGTCAGGAGGTCAGCAGCAGCGGGCCTTTTTGGCGAGGGCACTGGCCTCAGACGCCGACGTCTTGGTTTTGGACGAACCCTTCACCGGCATCGACGCCAAGGCGACTGATGAGTTGATTCGGATTTTCCAGTCATTGCGAGACGCTGGGAAAACGGTGATTCTCGTGCACCATGACTTGGCCAATGCAGGGTCATTTCTCGACCATGTGGTGCTTCTGAAGGGAAGCGTTCTCGCTCAGGGTCCGCCAGAGAAAGTGCTCACTTCGGACGTGCTTGTTCAAGCCTATGGGGTGTCCTTTCAAATGCCTTTTGGCTCCGGTTCCTCAGGAAGTGCACCATCGTCATGACGCCGTTTTCTGACCCCGTTTTTCTCGTTGTGCTTTTTGGCGTGGTGATGGTGACCATGGCAGCGTCGGCCGTCGGTTGTCTGCTATACGTGCAGCGCAACTCCCTTCTGGGGGAGACCATGGCACACGGTTGTTTGCCTGGTGTTTATGCGGCCTTCCTGTTGGGGGGAACAAGAAACCTTGGCTGGCTGGCCCTCGGTGCCACCCTGAGCGGTCTAGTCAGTTCCTTGCTCGTGGACGTCATTGTGGCCCGGACCCGAATTCACCATGATGCCGCCATGGCCATTGTGTTGAGCTGGATGTTCGGGACTGGGGTGGTCCTACTCAGTTTTATTCAGCAGGCCAACCTTTCCAATCAAAACGGCCTCGAGGATTTGTTTTTTGGCAATGCTGCCGCGATGAGCTGGGACGAGGTGACAATCATCTCATCGGTCAGCGCTGTAGTTGGTGTTTTGATAGCGGTCAATTTCAGGCGCCTCACGGTTTATCTGTTTGATTCAGAATATGCCCAAATGCAGGGGGTCCAGCTCACTTGGGTTCGGGCCTTGTTGTCTTCTCTTGTGGCCATGTCGGTGGCCATTGGCATTCAAACTGCTGGGGCCATTTTGATGGCGTCTTTGCTTGTAGCCCCAGCAGCAACAGCAAGGCAGTGGACAAATCGGTTGCTCCCCATGATTTTTGTGGCCCTTGTGATTGGCGTTTTGGGAGGCACGATGGGGACGCTGTTGTCCTGCGCATCACTAAAAATGCCGACAGGGCCATGGGTCGTTGTTTCGATGACCCTGTTGTTTGGCGTGTCCGTTCTGTTCCAGCGGGTTTCCGGCCGTTTTGAATCGAGCCAGAAGACATGATTGCGTTCTACATCATTGCTGTTGCGAGTTTGGTGGCCATCAACGGGGCACTCCTGGGGTCGTTCATGATGCTGAGGCGGATGTCCATGATGTGCGACGCGATTGTCCATGCAGTTCTGCCGGGACTGGTCATCGCCTACCTCGTCACGGCATCGAGAGGTTCATTTGCCATGGTTCTTGGTGCCATCGCGAGTGGAGTTCTGGCCACAGTTCTCATAGAATGGGTGCATGCGAAGTTTCGTGTGTCAGCTGACGCCGCCATCGGGTTGACGTTTACCACCCTGTTTTCCTTGGGGATCATCCTAATTGCCAAGTTTGCTGGCCGCGTCGATCTGGATCAGGATTGTGTCTTGTTTGGCGAGCTCGCATATGTGCCGCTAGACCTTTGGATCACTGAGTCCGGAAGGAACATGGGCCCGAGGTCTCTTTGGTCGGTAGGGGCGCTCACTGTGGTTGTGATCACCTTTGTCAGGGTGGGCTCCAGGCAATTGGTCTGCTCGACATTCGACCCTGAGTTTGCCCGGCATCAGGGTGTTTCTGTTCGCTTGTGGCACTACTTGCTCATGTTTATGGTGTCACTGTTCACCATAGCGTCTTTTCATGCGGTTGGCGCGGTGATGGTGATGGGGTTTTTTATTCTTCCCTCGGCGACAGCTTACCTGCTGGTGAGCAGTGTTCGGGCCTTGATCTTGTTGGCCTGCTTGGTCGGTGTTTTGAGTGTCTGTCTGGGTTTTCTTTTTGCACAGTGGAACAACGTCTCCATTGCGGGGTCCATCATATTTGTCAATGGCCTCGTCTTCGCTTTGGCCGCGTTTGTTCATCACGCGCGACGGCCGATCAGAATTATTGGAGAGGCTTGAGTTGGCCTTTTTCGTTTTCCTGACTTAGTCAGCAATCCAAGGTTCCGGGTCGAGAGGCGCGCTTCCTTTGGCATCCCAGATTTCGAGGTGGGCCCTAGGCCCTTCACCAAGGTCGATGACCGTGCCTATCGTTTGTCCGGTCCTCACGTCTTCTCCGGATGCCACGCGGACGCTTCCAAGGTTGGCATATACGGACCGATGAGACCCATGGTCCAGCATCACCACCATTCCGCCGCCGGGAATGGTGATCACGTTGGAGACCCTTCCGCTGAAAATGGCGAAGACAGTCCCGCCCTTGGAAGTGGCGATGTCGATGCCCCTGCGTTCAATGCGAATTCCAGGGAGGCTTGGGTGCGGATGTGTACCAAATCGCCCCACGACAACGCCTTCGGAGACAGGCCAAGGCAAGCGGCCCTTGTTGGCGGTGAACTCTGCACCAATGACTTGCCCTTCTGGTGTGGCGGCGAATCCTGAGCTGCTTCGTTCTGCCGCCCTCTGGGCTTCAGCCATAATGCGCTCGATGGCCTTTCCCAATTCGGCGCGTCGGGCCTGTTCCACGGCCAACTGGTCCCGCAATTCGCGCTCCCTTGATTGGAAGTCCGATACCAGGGACTCCATTTTTTTTGCAGCCTGTTTGGCCTTGTCCCTTTGGGATTTTAGGTCGTACTCTACATCCACCAAGTTTTGTCGTTCCCGATTCAACGACTCCATTTCCCTGCGAAGTGATTCCGCGGTTTCTGCGATGCGCTCTGCTTGAGCCTTTCGGTTTCGGGCGTATTCTTCCACGAGAATCCACCGACGGAAGGCCTGTGCCATGCCTTCTGCGTCCAGTGCGATTCGCCACCATTGATCTCGCCCACCGAATCTCGCAGCGATTCGAATCATCTCTGCATACTCTGCTTTCAAATCGTTGAGTTGGCCGTCGGCTTCTTGAACTCCGATTTTCCTTTTTTTAAGGGCCCTTTCTGCTGCCTTTCTTTCTGATTGAAGGTTGTAGAGGAGTTGTTGGCGCAGGCCCAACTGCTCTCTGAGCACAGCCCATTCTTGCGTGCTTCGGTCACGGCCTTCTGTCGTGGCGTCGAGCAGCGACTTTGTGGCGTTGATTCGGTCTGCCAAGGCCTGTCGCTCGGACTCGAGGCGTTTCCGCTCATCAGTTTGTCCGTAGCCAATGGTCCCGACACAAAACGACAAGAACAGGGCGAGGGTCAGCCTCGTCGAAATCATGGTGTTAAAGTCCATTTCTGAGCTCCATGTCCTGGGGAATCTCGAACGGCATGGGATAGGGCCGCTCATATTTTGCTCTTGAAATATCCAGTTTGATTCTGTGTGTGGCTTCGGGAGATGAGATGGTGATGTCCGTCGTGTGGGGAATCCATCCTCCCGCTTCGATTTCGAAGGCACCGTGCCTGATTTCAATGGACCGGCCCCAAAAAAGGTCGTCAAACCGTGTTTGGGTGAGCTGGTGCCCCAGCCCGTCGAACCAGTATCGCTTGACCAGCAAGTCCTCGTTATCCGATCGGTTGAGCACCCGCTCTTGCACGGCTTCAGTTGCCTCCAACGTGCTGTCTCTTATACACATCTCCGAGCCCACGAGACTTCACGGA
>CAXHAW010000053.1:0-8813 GCA_964014525.1 uncultured bacterium | reverse complement strand
CAACATGACATTGGTCACGTTCACTCCCACCCGGAAAAAGCAGAAGGCCCCCCCAGATGGGGCGGCCTTCCAATATCAGGTGTCGACTACAATCTGATCACTCGCTCACGAGGAGCTTCTTGACGAGGACGTAGTCATTGCTTGACATGCGGATCTGGTACATGCCGCTGGACAATGTCGTGGCATCGATATCCAACATGTACTGGACTTCTTCACTGGCGTTGCCATCGAACAGCTCGCCGACATAGCCTCCACCCATGGTGTAGAGGTCAATGCGCAAGCGCATGTTGTTCGACACAACGAATCCAAGCGTAGAGATGTCGTTGGTTGGGTTTGGCTGAAGACCCGTGATGCGAATTGGATCCTTCAAGCTGCTCGTGCCGGACGTGATGTCAATCGGAGTGTGTCCGCTGACAGTGCTGTTGTCGCTGCTGCCGAACTCACCCGTACCCATGTCAGAGTAGCTGAATCCGTTGCTGTTGCCGCAGTCGTCCACGACCGTGTAGTCGTAGTCAATCTGCCAGCCGAGGCAGCAATCGAGATCGAAGAAGATGTCTCCACTGGAGGCCATCGTTCCTTGACTTGCACCGTCGAGCACATACTCACCCGTCCAGAAGAACCATGCACTGGCACCGTAGTTCTCGTTCTTGTTGTTGGCACCCTCACCAATCTGGAGACCGTAGTACTCATTCAGAGGCTGGTGGCTCAACGTGAACTCAGATCCTGCGAAACTGCCTGTACCGCTCATCGTACCGCTGGTCATCGTGTAGTAAATCCACTCAGTCCAGATTTCGATGCCTGGGAAGATCTCAGCACAATCCTTCTTGTAGTTGTGCATGCCCGGCAATGCGAGCCACTCGTTCCAGTCGTGACCACCTTCGTAGACGGCATCGAAGATGAAGCCATCGCCGTCAGCGTTTTGGGTCTCAAGCACGATGTGCATTGTGCTGTCCTCACGGATTTCAACAATGCTGCTTCCACCATTCACCATGGTGAAGGACTCGCCTCCGCCGAAGTTGAAGAGGCGGATGGCCTCTGGATCACGGTCGTCGCAGGTCTCACCATTTGCAATGGCCTCAACCGTACTTGGCATGCAGTAGTTGGCAATGTCTCCATTCGGGACATAACCTGATTCCACTGACGTCATCGTCAAGGCAACCTCACTGTCGCAATTCTCAACGTAGTCTGGGGCACATGGGGCTGGAATCTCCGTGAAGTCGAAGATGTCGTTGACACCGTTTCCGTTGTCATCAGCACAGGTGTACTCCACAGTCTCTCCATTCTCAATGTCACACGTGTTCGTGAACTGCGGAGCAATGGTATCGAGAACCACGATGTATTGGTAAGCGTATGCCGTGTCCTCGTTTCCACAGTCGTCACTCACCGTGGAGGTCCACAAGCGAGAGACAACATAGCTGCCCTCGATGGTGGCATCGTCACCCTCACAACCATCACCAATGGGTGCGGTAAAGAGCTGTGCGTTTCCTCCATCACCCTGAGGGAAGACCTGGGCGAAGATCTGACCGTTGATGGCACCGTCGGTTGTGACCTGAGCCACCATGACACGGCGGTCTGCACCGGCATATCCATTGGCATCTCCAGCAAGAGCGAACCAAGCACCTCCAAACTGTCCGTTCAAGACGATGTCCTCTCCGGATTCGAAGTTGTTCGACCAATCTGCACCGGCCACATTAATAGTGCCTTCACCAGCGAGCATGTCGGGGCTCTGGCTGAGACCAATGGTCACGTAGCTATCGAACTCAAGCTCAGGATATGCTCCGTAGAGCAGTGGGTTGAGAGAGTTCGGAAGCGGCCCACCAATCGGATGCTGGTAGAAGCTCGTGCTCGTCCGGATTTGCGTGCTAAATGCACCCTCACCACTGATTGAGCTCAGGAAGTCTCCCTCCTCTGGAAGCACTGCATAGATGCGGTACGTGCTCATTCCAGCAAGGTCTCCGCTGCTGTGCTCCTGAACAGTCTCCACCTCAACGGTCAACTCACCGAAGAGAGACCCGAAGGTGGCAGAGTTGTCCTCGTAGGTCACAACAGCAGCCACATCACTGTCGCAGTTGTCACTGGCCTCTGGCGCAGGTGCTGCTGCAGGTGTCAAGTCCACAGCGCACTCGAGATCGAGATACAGCGTGTCCGTAGCAAGGTTCGGGAAGGTTTGCGTCGGCGCAATCTCATCGTTGACCGTGATCAACTGGTCACAGCTCACGCTGTGGCTGTTGCCACAATCATCGGTAGCGGTAGACGTGAACGTCCGTGTGAAGCTGTATGAACCATCCAACTGGTCGTCATCACCAGCACATGAATAGGCGGGAGCACTGTCCTCATATGTGATGTCAATGTCAACGCTGGCATCACAGTTGTCCGTGCCTGATCCCGTGGCCAAGCCGAGGGCATCCGTGCTGAGGTCAGCCTCGCAGCTTGCGTCCAGACTCACGGTCGCGTCTGCTGGGCAATCGATGCTGGCAACAGGATCGATGTTGTCCTCAACAATGATGGTTTGGTCACACGTGGTGCTGAATACGTTTCCGCAGTCATCCTCAGCAGTGGCAGTCCAAGTCCGGATCATGTCATACCCTCCGTTTCCGCAGGTGTAATTCGGAGCCCCGTCCTCATAACCGTAGGTAATGGTGACTTCAGTATCACAGTTGTCATTCGCCGTGGCAAAAGCGCTTCCCGTGTTGGCCGGGTCGAGATCTGCTGCGCAGTTCTCATCATGTTGGACCGTCACCGTATCTGGGCAGGTCAACTCAATGGTCGGCGCTTCGATATCAAACGTGTTGATGGTCTGAGTGCAAGACTCAACCGTCGTGTTGCCATTGCAATCGATGGCCGTCACCACGAAGGTCCGCGTGAGGTTGTAGCTGCCCTCAGGGGTGTCATCCACACCCACCAAGCTGCAGTCAAATTCAACCACATCACTGTAGGTGTAACTCACATCGAGGTTCTCATCACAATTGTCGAGTGCAGTCCACTGAACTTCACCCAAGGCCTCGATGCTCGTGTCCACATCAGAGAAGCAGACGTTCACCAAGTTCGCTCCAACTGGGCAATCCAAATCGAGACTTGGCGCTGAGTTGTCAATCGCCGTGATGATCTGATCACAAGAGGCAGAGCTGCTGTTTCCACACTGGTCCGTCACCGTGGACATCCAGCTTCTGGTGAACGTGAACGTTCCGGTCTCTTCACCACAAGCGTAGTCGCGTGGACCATCAGCATACGTGATCTCAAGCGCTGGGTCCGTGTCACAATCATCGCTGTACTCGGACGTGGCATAGCCCAGTGCGTCTGGAGTCAGGTCCACATCACAATTCTCGTCGAGATACACCGTCGTGAACAAGGCATCGCCAGCACCAGTAGACAACTCGAGGAGGATACCAGCATTCACACCTGGACCGGCATCAACGATCTGATCACCCTCAGGTCCGTAAATCTGGAAGGAAATCTCAAACGGGTAGCTGTCTCCAGTGAACGCCCAAACCGCAGACTGTGTTCCCTCAGGAATCGTGATGATCTCCGTTGCATTCAACCAATCGCAACAAGAAGGACCTCCTGAGTAAGAACTG
This sequence comes from uncultured bacterium, assembly GCA_964014525.1. Lineage (GTDB taxonomy): Bacteria > Bacteroidota > Bacteroidia > Flavobacteriales_D > Sanyastnellaceae > UBA8752. The sequence continues at coordinate 5,238 of CAXHAW010000053.1, read as the reverse complement.
AGCATATCGGCATAGAGCACCTGACCATCGGCAGGACCTCCGGACAACGTGATGCTGATACCATCACCTTGCCATCCATCTCCATAGCCATCCTGCATATCTACAGTGTACTCACCACTGATCGGAGTACCAGCAGCAGCTTCACCAGGACATGCGATGCTCACTTCGGGCGCAACGATGTCGTAGGTGGGGATGTACTGGACGGTTCCCTCAGCAGAGATGTTTCCGCAGTCATCAGTCACAGCCCATTCGCGTACCCAAGTGCCTGGGCAAGAACCAGAGGTGAGATACGCATTGACTACCTCATAAGTGAGTTCGTCATCGCAATTGTCCGTCGCTGTAATCGGCATGAAGAACGGATCATATGGATCACCCATTTCAGAGCAAGCAATAGCCGCTGGATACAACTCATCAGGAGAGCCGAGAGCCGATGGCGCCTCAGTATCTGTAAAGACGATGAGTTGATCGCAGGTCACAATGGTCTCATTTCCACAATTGTCTGTAGCGGTGACAGTGAACGTTCGGGTCACTGTGTATCCACCTTGTGGGTTATCATCATCACCTGAGCAGTCTGCTAAGGCCACATCATTGTATGTGTAGCTCACATCCACGTCGGCATCACAATTGTCCGAGCTGGACCATGTCACTTCACCCGTGCGGGAAATGGCAACCTGATCGCAAGCAGCTCCGCCACCAGCAACAAGGCTGAAGGACGTGCTTTCGCTGAGACCAAACTCTGCTCCACTGGCGAGGGTCTCGCCATCGGCGCTCAGGCTGTAAGAACCATTACCATAAGAACAACAGATTCCGTCACCATAGGAATCGTACATGGTGAACGTGTAGTCGCCTGCAGGCAAGCAAATCTCAAACTCGTTCAAGCCGAATGCGTACAAGGAAGCGGACGCAACAACAGCACCTTCAGCGTCAGTCACATCAAAGGACGTCTCTCCCGGGTAGCTGTCCGCAAAAATCTGCAAGTCCATGCAAACCTGATTGGAACATCCGCCAAGGAAGCACTCGTTTTCATAAGCCACATCGGCTGGGCAGTCAATGATGAGCTCTGGAGCCTGCGTGTCCACCACGGTGATGGTCTGGGTCTGCGTGTGGCTGTTGCCTGCGCAGTCTGTTGTGGTCCAGCTGCGCTCCAACATGTAAGTGTCTTCGCAAGAACCATCCGAACGAACCTCACCGTCATAGGCAATGCTTGGCGCACCGTCACAATTGTCACTGGCAGCCAAGTTGACCAAGGCTTCAACACCAGGCACCATGTCACACTCCACGTCGACAACGTCGGCTGGGAAAGAGGTGAACGCCGGGGCTGTCGAATCATCGATGGAGATGTCTTGGATATGCTGGTTGTGATTTTCATCACAGTCATAGACACTGTAAGTACGGCGGATGACATACTCTTGAGAACAATCCGAGGTGGAGAGAATGACATCAGAATAAGTGACTGTAATCTCTGGGTCACAATTGTCCATCGCCTCAGCGTGGAGACCGTCACCAGGCGTATACTCTGGCACAGCGTATCCATCGACATCACCAGTCAGTGAAGCGTCACTGCACTCCAGGGTCAGGTCAGCAGGAGCCAACGTGAACTCAGGCACCGTGAAGTCGGACGTCACCACAATCTGTTGGATCGAGGTGCTGTTGCCACACATGTCATAGGCAGTGTAGTCGATGATGTAGTCATCGGTACAAGCGCTAGAGAGCGGAGTGCACTGGACGTCCACGTGGCTCATTTCACAGTTGTCGGTTGCAGTGGCCAAGCCAATGCTGCTGAGGTAGCTGTAGTCGCAAGCGCCATCAATCCAGAGGTTGCACTCGATGGTGTCAACTGGCTGATAGCTGATGCTAGGCGCAATCAGGTCTTGGATGTCAATGCGCTGATCGTCGCTGCTCGCACCGGAGTTTCCACAGCTGTCCGTGGCCATCACTGACCATGTGCGGATGATGCTGTAGCATCCTGTACTCGTGCTGTCAACAACAACATCGCTGTAGCTCATGCCTGTATCAGCGAGGTCACAGTTGTCACTGTAGCTAGGCATGCCCTCACCCGTATTGCTTGGATCGAGATCGACGTAGCAAAGTCCATTCACGTTCAACGTGATGTCTGCGGGAGCGGTCACAGCCGCCACAGGGTTCGTGTTGTCCTCAATGGTGATGACCTGAACGTGGTAGGTCTGGTTGCCGAAGCAATCCGTCGCCACCCAAGTCCGGTTCAACGTCCGGCAGCTGCTTGCTGTGTATTGAGTTGTGGTCTCACCGACCAACTCCACACAAACAAAGACATCGTTTCCGTCAGCGAAACCTGCAGTGTTTGGATCAAATCCAGCGGCACATCCATACTCACTGTCATCGCAGTTGTCAGAGAAGAGAACCACCTCAGCGCTGGCAGGGTTGTCAATCAACCACTGATCGCTCATGCCGCAATCCAAAGTGATGTCCACTCCACCGGACACGTATGTCGGAGCCGTGTTGTCATCACGAGTAACAGACTGAACATTGAGCTGAGCAATGTTACAGAGCTCGTCAAACGCCACGTAGTGGAACTCAGCATATTCGCCGTCTTGACAATCCGTAGGCTGACCCACTGTTGGATCGAGGGTAGCAATAATGTCACCCGCTTGGCCAAATGCAGCCTCACCTGAGATCGCACCACTCCAGTTGAACCAACCGGAGAATCCGTTGTCATCGCAGTTGTGGTTGTTGGCTCCATCACCCAACTGGTAGCCGAAGTACTGGCTGGCAGGCTGGTGGTTGAACCGAAGCAACGTTCCAAACTGCCAGTCTCCGCGACCGGTAGCGTAGCTCATGTCGTCGTTCAAGACGTACATGGTCCAATCGTCCGTGTTCACGGAACAACCGTAGTCATTCTTGAACCCACCGGCCCAGGATCCCCCGTCCGTGCGACTTTGGAAGTAGAAGTGGATGTCGAGTCCACGACTGGCATCGTCCATGTCGACAACAGCGCCTTCGAGGATGGCCGTGCCGTTCTCGTACTGTGTCAGCGTGACGCCTCCAGCGGTGAGGTCCTCAACGAAGTAAACAGCCTCACCCATGTCTCCATCGATGTCATAGAACTGAAGCAAAGCATCCGTTCCATTGTTGAAGCTCGCATCGTCTCCAGCAGTGAGAACGCTCCAAGTCTGGCTCGTTCCACCACCGTTCTCCATCTGGTTCCGACCGTCAAAGCGGAACTTGTCGCTGTAGACAGCATCCAACTCCAACTCGGAGCAAGCATAAGCCGTAGCAGATGCTGCAGTCGCAGCGAGCAATTCGCTCTCACACTCTACGGTGTAATCGGCGATGTCGCCATCCATGTCCAAACCGGCACAACCGAGGCAAGGGTCAGCACTGTCCAGAGGAATCACACTTCCAATGGAGTATAGGTAGCTGTTGCTTCCGAAGAGGAAGCCTCCGTCGATGATGGCAAACGCATCACCGTCCCCATTCATGAGGCTCATGCCCGCAGCGGAATAGGTAAAGGCCTCACCCAAGCTGTTCGTGTAAGAGGCGCCATCAGCCATTGGACCGCAAAGCCCTGGGAAGAAGTGACCCTCCATCAACTCAGCGAGAATTTCAGCGGGGAGCGTGTTCAGGTTGTATCCAGCAGCATCCCACGCAGCATCAACTGGGAGGAAGACTGAACCACAAGTGGCTGCGGAAGGGGCGTCCAAAGTAGAACCGAGAAGGGCAGCTGAACTGTCAATCGCAGCACCAGCAGCAATCGCCACTTCAATGGCACCACCTTCAGAGGTCAAGGCCTCCTCCTCATTACAGAGGGCATCACCATCAAGGTCATTCAAACAAACGTCATCGCAGTCCACATAATCCACACCGTAGAGGTCGATTGGATAATCGCAAGTGCCATCTTCATTGTTGGCCTGGTCGAAATAATTGCAGGCCACAGCATCGGTACAACCGCTGATGATACATGTGCTGTCATCAACGTCCGCACCAGCGTAGTAGTTGTCCGCGATGGGGTTTGTGCAACCCGCACAGCTTCCGTCATCATCCGTCGCGCAAGCGTCGTAGTTGTTGGCGCCGGCGTCAGTGCAACCAGAGATCTCTGACTCGTCACACACACCATCTCCGTCGGCGTCGTTCAAGCAGTCGCATCCGCAGTCAAGCAATGAGGCAGGGGTCGTGTTGCACGCGTTCTGAATGTCAGAACAAACATCCGCTGGGAATTCACACAGGGTGTTGTCTGAATCAGCCAGAGGGTTGTCATCATAGTTGCAGGCAGCAGGGTCCGTGCAGCTCTCAGTCTCGTCCTCGTTGCAAACACCGTCACCATCGGCATCGTTCAGACATGCACCATCGCAATCCACATAATCGACACCATAAATGTCAACCGGGTAGGTACAAGATCCATCGTCATCCGTGGCAGCAGCATCGTAATCGCAGGCAGACGAATCAGTACAGCCCGCAATCTCATCCTCATCACAAACACCATCACCGTCGGCATCGTTGTAGCAATTGCCGTCACAGTCGAGGTTGGTAATGCCGTCGTTTACGTCAATGGCATACTCACAGAGGCTGTTGTCCGTGTCGGAGAAATCTCCTGCGTTACACGCTGTGGGGTCTGTACAACCTTCGGTCTCATCAGCGTTGCACACGCCATCGCCATCGTCATCGTTGGGATTAACACTGCCATCAGGATTGCATGTCTCACATGGATCGTCAGCGAAGGCGCAAGAGCCATCGTCGATCGTAGCGTCAGCATCGTAATTACATGCCGTGGCGGAAGTACATCCAGAACAAGTCAAGTATTCGCAAGAACCATCATCGTCAGTGGCGGCAGCACTATAGTTACACGCACCGCTGTCCTGGCAACCACCAATCTCATCCTCGTCACAGACTTCGTCGCCATCAGCGTCATTGAGGCAAACTCCGTCACAATCAACAATGTTGGCAGGGTATCCATCAGGATATGCACAAGTGTCATCGTCATCCGTTGCTGCAGCACTGTAGTTGCAGGCCTCGGAATCCGTACATCCGGCAACCTCGTCCTCATCACAAACTTCATCCCCGTCTGCATCATTGAGACAATTGCCATCGCAATCCAGATTTTCAGCAGCAGGGAATGTGCAAGAACCATCATTGTTGGTGGCGGTGGCGTCGTAGTTACAGGCTGCCGCGTCAGTGCAACCCCCAACCTCGTCCTCATCACAAACAGCGTCACCGTCTGCGTCATTGAGGCAATTGCCATCGCAGTCCAAGTTGGTGGCCTCT
>CAXHAW010000052.1:0-8868 GCA_964014525.1 uncultured bacterium | reverse complement strand
ACTCGATTGGAAGCCTTTGGACGGGCTAAAAGTGGAGTTACAAGAACAATGGCGGGTCAAGCATGACTGGGGAGCCTATGATCGGCAAATCCACCAATTGGGTGTGTCATGGAGTCCCGAATGGGGTGAGTTTCTGGATGCCCAATACATCGGTGTTGCCGCCCGCGCTACGACAAGACTGGACGACACAGGTGAAAACCGAGGAATGGAGCGGTTCTTTCGCTGGCATGTCGAGCACGGATCTGAGGTGGAGATCGGGCGCTGGGCCATCGGGTCCCGACTGCGTTATCAAAAGCGAACGGCCTTGTGGCGCAAAGACGGGGACGACCCGTCAGAATTGGAAGCCAAGGAGAATTGGCGATTGAAGGGGACTTTGAGTTACAACATCAGGAAATGGAAACTCGACCCGAAAATCACCGTCGAACGCTTCATGAGGGTGGTTCCAGATCAATGGCCTTCTGACGGGGCCTGGCGAGCGAGAATTGGGACAGACTTTAAGCCCGGAAAACGTCAGAGAATCAAAGTGATGTTGCAACGGGAATGGAAAGGCAAATACACCCCCACCGGACTCACCACGTCATTGGACGACTTCAGGCTGTATGGCGATAACCAATGGGCTCTGCTCATTGGGTACAGGTACCGCATGAAAACCAGACGGAAAACCGACTGAATTCAGCGAATCACCATCGTGGTTCCTGCGCACTCGACAACAATCAAACCAGCTGCAGGCACAGCTGAAATAGGGAAAAGTGTGCGGCCTGCTGGCAAATACTCCTTGCGCTCCCAGACCTGTCTGCCAGTGGCATCCATGATGGTCACCGCGACGTCTTCTGAATAAGGCAAGGTGACATACAGCTGCCCATCACGGCGGCTTGCGGCCCAATCAAGACCCTGTTGCGCCCCAATCGCTGAAGTTCCAAACCCGTGAAACGTCACATTGTCGTTGCCTGAATTGGCAATGCCCAGCGTATCAATTTCAACAGCATAGCTGATGTCTGCAGGACTCGACAAGCCTGCTGATGATGTCAAGACGGTTTCAGAATCAGAGAAGTCCGCCGTGTATCGCGTGACCCGCGTGGGGCTCCAGGAACTGACGTAGAAACGGCCGTCACCATCCATATCAACACCATCGAGGTTTCCCAACCCCGTGCCATTCACCAGCGGCGTGACCTCACCGCTTTCCATATCGACAGAAAGAATATCTGCATTGTTGCCCCAACAGACCACGACAGCTCTGAAATTGGCCTCGTCGACCACAATTCCATTGGGGGTAGACCCGAAATTGCCAGCAAGAAGGCTGTAATTCATTTGATCTGGCTCCGAGACATCCACAGTGTATATCCGGTCATTATAAAAGTCACTGACAACGAGCAGGCCGTCGCTGTGACTGCCCATTCCGTTCAGAAAACCCACACCCGGAATGCTGAGTGACCCAATTTGCTCTGCCGAGGTCAAATTGTATGCGCGGATGACGTTGTTGCCAATGGCATACAAGACGCCATTGAGCACCTCCATGCCATGGGAAGCTTGGGCCTCACCAAAGAACTGCCAATCAAGACCTTGATTTTCCGTCACAAGCAGGCTGCTCCCGTTGCTCACAAACCAACGGTTGGCATCGGGGTCATATTCGACAGCTTCGATGCTGTTTGGTGTCTGAGCCAAAGAGATGCTTGCCCAAGCAAGGGCGATGAGGGTCCACAAAAAGCGCATGGCGCCAAGGTACCTTACTCAGGTGCCAATTACAGAAAACAATGCAATTCAAAGACATGAGCGCCGGGCAGTCTGCGTTGGCGTCCGCTTTGCCCATTGTTTTATACAGGGCCTAACATTGGAGGCTGTCAGGTTGTGATTCAGTGGTCTGCCAAACACAGAAAACCAACCCGAACGACAGCAAAACCAAAATGATTTCGGACGTTGAAAATGCTGGTGAACGCAGGGTTTTCTCACTCAGCCGAAGTGTCCTTCAGGACACTTCGCTGCATGGAAATGGAAGCCTGGTGAATGGCTTTATAGACCTCCTCCACGAATCGCGGATTGAGCCCGTTTTCCTCACCCAGCTGCACGTTTTGATCTAGGATCTGCTTCCATCGTTCAATTTGCAGGATGGTCATGGCGTGCTCCTTTTTGTACACGCCGATGTCACGGGCAATGTTCATTCTGCGAGACAAAAGCTCCACCAAGCTGGCATCAATCATGTCGATCTCTGATCGCAATGAGACCAAATCATCATGGGCCTTCCCGTGGAGCACTGAGCGGAATTCAAGGCCAGAAATCATCTGCTTGAAACGGTCCGGCGTCAACTGCTGGGCAGCATCCGTCCACGCAACATCGGGGTCTGGATGGACCTCAACCATGAGCCCGTCAAAACCCAGGTCCACTGCCATTTGCGCTACATCAGGAACCATGTCGCGCTTGCCAGTAATGTGGCTCGGGTCATTGAGCAGGGGAATCTCCGGGTGGGCATTCCGGAAATCGATTGGAATCTGCCAAAGGGGAGCGTTGCGATACTTCTTTTGACCGTGCACCGTGAATCCACGATGTACCGCCAACAGGTCTTGGATCCCAGCACGTTGCAGCCGCTCAACTGCGCCCGTCCACAGGGCCAAGTCGGGCTGCGTTGGGTTTTTCACAGCCACAGGTAGTTCAACACCCCTGAGTGACTCAGCGATGTCCTGCACCTGAAATGGGTTGGCGGTGGTCCTCGCACCCACCCAAAGCATGTCCATGTCAGCAGAAAGGGCCGCCTCAACATGGCGCGGATGGGCCACCTCAATGCACACCTTAAGCCCAAACTCCCGTTTGACCTCCTGCAACCAGGGCAATCCAGTTGTGCCGACACCCTCAAACGCCCCAGGGCGAGTTCGGGGTTTCCAGATGCCGGCGCGGAAATACGTCAAGCCCAAGCCTTGGAGTCCTTTGGCTGTGCGCATGACCTGTTCCCGTGATTCCGCACTACACGGACCGGCAATCAGAGAAAACTTCCCTGGCATGAAAGCAAAATAAGCCCGGAATCCAACGCTTTGCTTAAAGCAGGGCATGGAAGCCCTAAATTTCATTGCATCAATTCACAATTCATGAGCAAGATTCATTGGTTTGGCATCGCTTCCGCATGTTTTCTCTTGGCCAGTTGCGAGAACTTCGCCACCGAAGTCTGCGACGAAGGCAACAAAGCCGTCATCACGGTACTCAACAATTCCCTTTGCACACCTGACGTCAGTGTCAATGGCGATGAGATAGCGTCCGACCTCGGGGTTCTTGAGCAAGTGAGTGTCGAGGTCAATGCTGGAACACACGATGTGACGACAGACCTCAGTCTGTTCACCATCTGCACACCACTTGATTGGGAGGTGGAGCTTGCCTGCGGCGACACTGTGCATCTGACCTTTGAGTGATCTAGACACTGGGCAAGCGTTGGGGGCTGTCGGTCTGTATCAAACGTTGCCACAGCAAGACATCGAGGCGGGGAACCGAACATAAAAAACACAAGCGGCATTACCTTGTCATCATGCCCCGTCGTTCAGCCTCCCTGATTGCCTTGTCCTTGCTGTTCTCGACACTTCCTGTGCTTGGACAATGGTCCGACCCAGCGATGTCTGTGGACCCTCATGAAGTGAGGCTGAATTCCACATGGAGCGCGCCGGATGCAGCCGTGCAATCTAGACTGCGCGCAACACCATTTTGGTCAGAATTCCGGGAGTCAAATGCCCGTTGGCAGGTGCAATTTGATCAGTCTACAGGAACAGTTCATCGGGCATACGGACCGCCGATTCCAGTATCAAATGCACCTGACTGGCTTGCATTACAATTGCAAGCCGCTGGCTGGAGCGCATCTCCCGGGGAATGGAGAGAAATTACCATGGGAAAGCACACGCTGTATCGTGCCCATCAAGAGGTTGAGGGAAGGCGGGTCCTCGGCACGGAGTTTTTTGTCAAAGAGAGCGGGGAGGGGGCAATTGCATGGGGCGCACAATGCCACCCAAGCGCTTTCTGGCCCAACGCTGCAGCACCCCTCGATTCCGAGGCCATGGAATCTGCAGCACTTGCGAATCTGACCTTGGCCGGTGCTTCAGTTGTCGAAGGACAAGAGTGGCTGTTGCCAGTCCGAATTCCTGGCGAGTCGGTGGCGTTTGACTACAGGGCAGTGACCGAGTTCATGGTCGCTGGTATTGGGCCACAAGGGGTTCCCATTCAATATCGAACACTCGTTGATCAAGCAGACGGCACAGTTTGGCTTCGCCAGAATCAAGTGAAGCACATCGGCAAACCCAAGGGGCCTCGACGCAAAAAGGCAAAACCCATGGGGCCTCCCGCTTTGATGCAGATGATCAATTGTCAAATTGTTGGAACCGTTCAGCTCACCCAGCCTTTTGACGACCCCACAGAGGTGGGAATCGGCCACCTTGAAGTTCAAACGTCTCAGGGAACCGTAACGTCCAGTGACGGAGGAGTGCTCACCCTAGACCTGGATGCGCCCCAAGAAATAGGATTGCAGTTGCAAGGCCTATGGAGCACTGTCACCACAAACGACGGGACCCCGGGATTTGACGCAAGTCTTTCTGGCGACTCATTGCTGTCTATGGATGATGCGGCCACCATCAGGGAATTGAGTGCCTATCACAATGTGAACCGCATTCACGATCACATGGCCTCCTGGCTCCCAGGATTTGACGGGCTCAACTTTTCCCTTCCTACCCTGGTGGACATCGAGGGGAGTTGCAATGCATTCTACACGCCGGGCTCGCCCAGCATCAACTTCTATAGCGAAGGAGACGGCTGCAACGCATTCTCATTGGTGAGTGACGTGGTGTTTCACGAATACGGCCATGGCATCAACGATTTATTCTATGCCAGCCAAGGGGGCGCCTTTACCAATGGAGGCATCAATGAAGGCTATGCTGATTTCTGGGCCATCAGCCTGACCGAGAACCCCGTTCTTGGTGAAGGTTGCTACATGGCAAGCGAAGACTTTTTCATTCGGCGCTATGACGTGAACCCCAAAGTGTACCCGCAAGACCTTGTCGGCCAGGTGCATGCCGATGGAGAGATCATCTGCGGCGCGTGGTACGACACGCACCTCCTGATGGGGGCAGATTGGAGTGAGACGTTGTCTCTATTCGTCGATGTTTACCCTGGCCTGCATGCAGAAACCCAAAACGGAAACGAGGGGGAGGCATTCGTGGAAATTCTACTCGACCTTCTTCAGACAGACGACGACGACGACGACCTGTCCAATGGAACCCCCAATGGAAACGCCATACTGGAGGGCTTTGGGATGCACGGAATCAGCCTCTTCAGCAGCGTGGACATCGACCACAGCCCCATTGAGTTTGCAACGGAAAATGAACCAATCACCATTGAGGCTGACGCGGAAATTCTGTTTCCCTTTGGCCAGTATTTCAACACCTGCGACTTGCACTACCGCACCCATCCATTTGAAGCGTGGACCGTGGCCCCGATGGAACCTGGGAATGGAGATGAATTCTCCTTTGCCATTCCTGGACAGGAGCCTGGAACAGTGGTTGAGTACTTCTTCGGCATCAGCGATCTATTTGGGGCGACGAGCGCCATCACCCCCTTTTCAGCGAATGACGCAGCCAATCCAAACCTCCCATACAACATTATCGTGGGGATGGAACCTGTGTTGATCGATGACCAGGACGACTACTCTGAATTTGGGTTTTGGGAATTGGGAATTCCCGAAGACAATGCAGAAACGGGGGAGTGGGAGTCCACCATTCCGGTAGGCTCTTTCGCAACCCCAGGTGACATGTCCTCAATATGCGCGCCTGCAGAAGACCACACACCCGGTGACGGGTTGTATGCCTTCATCACTGGCGTCAGTCCCGGCGCCGATGCTGGGATCGGTTCAAATGATGTGGACGCGGGGTCGACCACCCTGCAGACAGAGGCCATTGACTTGAGCGACATGGCGTCCCCAATCCTCAGCTACTGGCGCTGGTATGTCAATGCGCCTCCGTCAGGCGCCAATCCAGGTGCCGATTGGTGGCAGGTGCATGTCAGTGATGACGGAGGCCAAAACTGGGTGGAAATTGAAGAGACATTGACCCAAGACATTCGATGGAGACGAAATGCCTTCTCTATTCAGGACTACGTGGACCTGACGGACGAATTCAAGATCCGATTTGTGGCATCTGACAGCATCCGCGCCGGAGAAGATTTGTCCGGGGGGTCCTTGATAGAGGCCGCTGTTGACGACTTGCTCATCCTGGACCTCACGAGCTCAGGTGTAGAAGACCTCGACCCAAGTGCAGAAATCCTGACGTGGCCAGTACCCGCTATGGACAGGCTGCATTCCGCAGGCTGGAGCCCGTCTGGTGCTGTACAGCTCTTTGATACACGGGGAAGGCTTCTCATGTCCACGACTGCTGACCCCAATGGCCAAGCTCATTTTGACCTACCGCCCAACCTAACCGGGTCGGCGGTGGTCACTGGGATGCGCCGATTTGGTCAAATGGGCGCGAAAAAGGTGCTGATTGGGACCAAATAAAAAGAAAGCCCCGCATCTTTGTGCCTGCAAGTCAAGAGAATGACAAATAGCTCCAAACCGCGCAGGATGGCCATCCGCGCTGAGTGGCAACGGGACAGTGAGTCTGCCCCAGGCTTCAATAAGTACTTCATTACCATCCGAGAAATCGATGGGGCAGAAACAAAAGTCCCGGCCTATGGCCGGGACATGCAAGATGCGCTGAGCCGCCTTGTTAAGACGGAACGAACAGAAAAGTTCGTTGAAACCACGGAGCGAATACCGGACTTCGTTTACATCCTGTTGTTTTTGGGCACATTGGGCGTGGGGGCAACGTTGAGCACAGCGGCCAACAACCCATTGTACTTTGCAGTGGGAGCAGGTTCCCTCGTGTTGGTTATCGGGCTCTTCCTGCTCCGCACACGTCAGTAGTCGACAGGCTCAATGCCCAATGGGGCCGGTTCCTGAAGTGGGCGTGACCCATTGAACGTAGACCAGGACAGCGTCAGCAGGCATGGCGCTTCTGACCTTCATGAAGCCCTGAACCGAAAGTTGCTCTGTGCTGAAAAACTGTCGGACATCCAACGTTTTGACCACTCCGGGAGCCACGCGTATTTCGAACATGGCATTGAAGCCATAGCGGCTGTCGTCGTGCGCTCGGTCGTATACTGGAACAGGAAGGGTGTTGGCATACCCATTGTCAAACCCGGTCAGGGCATGTCGAACGCCGGATCCCGGGGTTTGGGCTTGGACAAGTCCACCCAGTCCAATGGCGGCAATAAGCAGAAGGGTGCGGAAGATCATGATGGGATATTTTGGAATTTCCCACCCCTACGTCCGGAAATCCCAAAAGGTTGCGCTGCACACCGGAAATGGCCTCTGCTATCTTTGTGAACATGGGAAGAGCCTTTGAATTCCGGAAAGAACGCAAAATGAAGCGTTGGGCAGCAATGTCCAAGACATTCGCGCGGCTCAACAAGGACATCATCCTCTCCATCAAAGAGGGCGGTGGAATCACAGATCCTGATCTAAACGCCCGCCTCCGGGCCGTCATCCAGAATTGTCGTGCGGCAAACATGCCCAAGGACAACATAGATCGGGCCATCAAAAAGGCCACGGATAAGGACGCCGCAGACTTGAAGCAGGTGACCTTTGAGGGGTATGGGCCCTATGGCATCGCTGTGTTTGTAGAAACGGCAACCGACAACAACAACCGCACGGTCGCCAACGTCCGGAGTTACTTCAATAAATGCAATGGCAACCTCGGAACAACGGGGAGTGTCGAGTTCATGTTTTCCCACGTATGCCACTTCAAGGTCCCCGCTTCCGACTTGAATGCGGAAGAGCTTGAACTGGAGCTCATTGATTTCGGGGCAGAAGACATAGGGGTAGACGAAGACTCTATTCTGATTTACGGCCCCTTCGAGAGCTATGGCGCACTTCAGAAGAAACTAGAAGACGATGGGATAGAAATCCTAGAGTCTGGGTTTGACCGAATCCCCACAGACACAAAAGAACTAGATGAAGAATCCACCGCAGAGGTAGAGAAGCTCATCGAAAAGTTAGAGGAAGACGACGACGTGCAAAACGTATTTCACACCATGTCATCTAGCACTGAAGGGTGAGCGTCAATCGCAGACTTCGCCAAATTCGACAAGAAGCTGCAAGAGGTCGTTTGTCCCCACAACCCCGTCGGGAACGATGTCTCCAAGACAACTTTGGTCGGTTGCAAACACGCAACTTCCGTTGTCCACTTCGGCGTTCATGTCATAGTTGAAAGCCTGTGGATACGCACACCCACAAGCAGCAGGGTGGTCGAGTATTTCAAACGTCACGGCTGCAGATTGCCCTCCTTCATCCAAAGCCTCAAGCGTGTATGCTCCCGCCGGAAGTGCGGTCAAATCAAAGTTGGTGAGGTAGGTCACGGCACCAATCGCACCATCAGACGTTAATTCCACCATTCCAGTTGAGCTTCCGTAGCATCGTGTTGAATAGATCTCAACCTCGATGGTGAGCTGAGAATGACTTGTGGCTGCGCACAGAATGGCAGCCAGAAAGAAGGTCGGACGGAGCATGGTCAACATTTGGAACAATCAATTTACTCATTACGCGACCACGAAGTGCAGCAGACGCAAAGGCAACCTCTATAAATATATAAAATATATCAGATTGCCATATATCAAGGTCTAAAATGATGATTGGAAGTGGAGGGTACGGATACCACAATGTCCATGGCCCGGACAAACGCCCCAATATTCTTCCACCACCGTAATCCAGCACCAAACGACACGTATTGGAAGCGTGTTGTGGACTTCATCCCCGTAGAAGAGGTTCCAACCTGTCTCTTATACACATCTGACGCTGCCGACGATCCTACCTGTGTA
>CAXHAW010000051.1:0-8939 GCA_964014525.1 uncultured bacterium | reverse complement strand
GATTCCGTGAAGTCTCGTGGGCTCGGAGATGTGTATAAGAGACAGTCTCTGACGCGGGCAACCTCCGCATCAATCACCGCCTGATGCTCCGGCTTCATGCGCAACCGGTCCGCAAGAATGGCCTCATCTGCACTGGAAGGTGTGTAAGGAAAATTGAACTCAACCGTGCGAACCCAACCCTTGTCAGCAGGCTGGTAACGGCGGTCCACCGACTGCATTTCGACCAAGGTCACCAACGCAAGAACACCGACGGCAATGTTCGCTGCCAATGGCTTCTGGGGCATCACCATGCGAAGCCGAACAACCGCCAGCAAAGCGCACATGCCCAAAACCACCAAACCAAAACTCCGCCAGGCATCGGCACGGAAAACCTCCAAGCGCTCCTGCAAGGCTCGCCCGGCACCGAGCTGTTCCACAGCGCGATCGGGTCGAACGTGGCTTTCAAAATCAAAGACGAGGGTCGGTGCCAGTGCAAACAACACCATCAGCACCACGGGGACCCCGGCAGCAACAAACAACTTTTTACCCCATTCAATGCGCCCCGCGAGTGCATCTCGCAGGAGAAGCCCCACCCCAATGGGCAACATGCATTGGATCAGCATGAGCATCATCTTGGTGTCGCGGAACTTGGCAAATCCAGGCACATTATCGAGGAAGAAATCGGTCAAGCCGGACGCATCGCGCCAAGACAGCACGACCGCCAATACCGCCACCACCAGCATCGGCCAACGCAACACATCACGGCGCAGAATCAACGACACCATGAACAACGCCACCAAAATGGCCCCGAAATAAAACGCCCCGCCACTGAAGAGCTGTTCGCCCCAATACAAGGGGCTGTTTCCTCCCTTGATATCGGGCACCAAAACACTCCACCACTCACCTCGGCCCATGCTGTATTGGAGGATGTAATCCTTGTCCAATCCTGAGGCTCCCACCTCCACCCCACCCACTGGATCGAGCAGAACTTCACCCCGTGTCGTATGCGGCGTGTAGTCCAATGTGGGGCCAATCAAGGCCAAATTGGGCACAACTGCCAAGCCAGCCGACGCCAACAAGACGCCCCCCGTCACAAGTGCTCGCCTCACGTATCCCGCCATCACCAGACGCAGCGTTTCTGCAATGCCGATGGCCCCGACCAAAAACGCGAGGTAATAGGTCATCTGAAAGTGGTTCGCCGCCAAATTCACCGCCGTAAACGCACAGGCGAGACCTGCACCCAGCCATAGATTGCGACGGTAGGCTACCAGCACGCCAGCCAGTATTCCCGGCAAAGTGGCGATGGACATGACTTTGGCGGCGTGGCCCGCTCCGAGGTAGAGAATGTTCAGTGAACTGAACCCAAATCCAAAGGCCACGAGTACCGAGACCCACGGCCCACAGCCGAGCAAGGCCGCCAACAAATAGGCACACAGCAATGCCATCCAAAGGTGATCTGCTGGTTGAGGCAACCCCATGCGCAGTGTCCTGCTCAGCCATGATCCCGCGTTGACATCGTGCGTCCGAAGTCCCAATTGAAACGTGGGCATCCCACCAAACTGACTGTCCGTCCAAAGCGCCTGTTCACCCGTTCGAGCACGGTGGTCATTGACTTCCTTCGCGGTGGCAATGAAATGCTCGATATCCGGCATTTTTAGACGATAGCCGTCAAACGACTTTGAATAAAACGACGCCGCCACTGCCATCAACAAGGCGACAGCAATCAAATGTGGCAAAGCGGAACGGAGGAGCTGGGCAGGATTCGGACGGTCGCTCATGCCGCCAAGTTAGCCCCAAGACCGACGGCCACGGAGACCCTTGCGTCAATCCTTCTCTTCGACTTCCTCAAAATCCACATACTCGCCGAGGTGGTCATCTTTGGCTGTTTTCGCGGCCCCACCCGTCGGTGTTGAGCCACGAGATTCCCGATCAAAGCGGCCATTAGAAGGTGACCTCCGGCCGCCGAAGAGGCGGTCCAGAAATCGAAAGACGAACCACGCGACAACGAGACCAACCAGGGTGCGAAAAAGCCCCGGGATCATTTGGACAGATAGAGGTTCCGCTCGGCGTAGATTTTCCGGAAGAACGGATCCCGAAGGGTGTCAATGAATTGAATGGCCTCTCCTGTGGACTTCATTTCAGGCCCGAGCTCCTTGTTGACCTCCGGAAACTTGGAGTAACTGAAAACGGGAATCTTGATTGCATAGCCCCGCTTGCGTGGCTTAAAATCAAAGTCCTTCACCTTCTTCTCTCCCAACATCACCTGCGTTGCGTACTGGACGTAAGGCTCTTTGTATGCCTTGGAAATGAAGGGCACCGTGCGCGATGCACGCGGGTTGGCCTCGATCACGTAGACCGTGTCATCCTTGACCGCAAACTGGATGTTGAGCAAACCCTTGGTCTGAAGTGCAACGGCCACCTTTTTGGTGATCTCCGTGATCTGCTCAAGGACCATATCACCCAGGTTGTACGGAGGCAACACCGCGTATGAGTCCCCTGAATGAATCCCCGCAGGCT
This sequence comes from uncultured bacterium, assembly GCA_964014525.1. Classification (GTDB taxonomy): domain Bacteria; phylum Bacteroidota; class Bacteroidia; order Flavobacteriales_D; family Sanyastnellaceae; genus UBA8752. The sequence continues at coordinate 6,443 of CAXHAW010000051.1, read as the reverse complement.
CGATGTGCTGCATGATCCCGATGATGTAGGTGTCTTCACCATCACAAATGGCATCCGCCTCGCACTCAATCGCCCCTTCTAGGAAATGGTCGAGCAAGATTTTGTTGTCGGGCATGTCGCGGAGGATGTCCACAACATGGCGCTCGAGATCCTCTTCATTGATGACAATCTTCATGCGCTGACCACCAAGCACATAGCTAGGACGCACCAACAGGGGGAAACCCAGCTCACGGCTCAATTCAATGCCCTGCTCTGCTGACGTCACCGACCCGAATTTGGGGTAAGGCACGCCCAACTCCTTGAGCAGCGTAGAAAAGCGACCGCGGTCCTCAGCAATATCAAGGGCTTCGAAACTGGTTCCAAGCACCGGGATGCCATACCGATCGAGCTTCTCCGCCAACTTCAATGCCGTCTGACCACCAAGCTGGACGATGACCCCTTCGGGCTTCTCGTGCCGGATGATGTCGTAGATGTGCTCCCAGAACACCGGCTCGAAATAGAGCCTGTCGGCCGTGTCACTGTCCGTGGACACCGTCTCCGGGTTACAGTTGATCATGACCGCCTCATACCCGGCAGCGCGGGCCGCCATGACACCATGGACACAACAGTAATCAAATTCAATCCCCTGGCCAATGCGATTGGGGCCACTGCCCAACACCACCACCTTGCGGCCCTCCGTCTTGGGCGACTCGTTGTCCTCGCAAAACGTGCTGTAGTAGTATGGCGTCTGCGCCACAAACTCCGCCGCACAGGTGTCCACAAGCCGATAGCTGCGCTCAATGCCGAGGTCCACGCGGCGCTCAAACACCTCGCTCTCTTTGCACCGCACCAAGTGTGCAATCTGTCGGTCCGCATACCCCTTGAGCTTGGCCTCCTTCATCAAGTCGAAGGAAATGTCTTCTAGGGCGCCGGCCTCGATGCGCTTCTCTACATTGAGCAGGTCCTCAATCTGACGCAGGAACCAGGGGTCAATCTTGGTCTTCTCCCAGGTGGTCTTCATTGGGATGCCCAACTTGATGGCATCGTAGAGGTGGAACAGGCGGTTCCATGACGGGAACTCCAGCGAGTGCAGGATGGCCTCCTGATCGCGCAGCTCCTTGCCGTCTGCACCCAAGCCGTTGCGCTTGATTTCCAGAGACTGGCAGGCCTTCTGAAGCGCTTCTTGGAAACTGCGGCCGATGCCCATGACCTCGCCCACTGCCTTCATCTGCAGACCGAGCTGGCGATCGCAACCGTCAAACTTGTCGAAATTCCAACGCGGAATCTTCACGATCACATAGTCGAGAGTGGGCTCAAAGAACGCACTCGTCGATCCCGTGATTGGGTTAGTCAACTCGTCGAGGTGGTAGCCAATGGCCAGCTTCGCAGCAATCTTCGCAATCGGGTAACCCGTGGCCTTCGATGCCAATGCAGAAGACCGGCTGACACGGGGGTTGATTTCGATGGCGATGATGTCCTCCTTCTCATCCGGCGACACCGCGAACTGTACGTTGCAGCCCCCGGCAAATGCGCCGATGGAGTTCATCATGTGAATGGCCATGTCCCGCATGCGCTGGAACGTGGTGTCCGACAGGGTCATCGCTGGTGCCACCGTGATCGAGTCGCCCGTGTGGATGCCCATCGGGTCGAAGTTCTCAATGGAGCAGATGATGACGACATTGTCGTTGGCGTCGCGCAACAACTCTAGCTCGAACTCCTTCCACCCCATGAGCGCCTTGTCAATCATCACCTCGTGGATGGGTGAGATGTGAAGCGCTCGGGTCAAGAGCTCGTCGAACTTCGCCGGGTCATGGACCACGGAAGCCCCAGCTCCACCGAGGGTAAAGGACGAGCGAATGCACAACGGGAAACCAAACCTCTGGGCGGCTTCCTTGCCTTCCAAAAAGCTTTTCGCTGTGGCCTGAGGCGCCATCGGAACCCCAATTTCCTCCATCAGCTGACGAAAGCGCTCCCGGTTTTCCGTGATGTCGATGGCCTCTATGTTGACCCCGACCATCTTGACGCCGTGCTCCTCCCAGATGCCCATCTCATCGCAGGTGATGGCCAGATTCAATGCCGTCTGTCCCCCCATCGTCGGAAGCACAGCATCGATGTCGTGCTTTTTCAAAACCTCCTCGATCGAGGCAGGCTCTAACGGCATCAGGTAAATGTTGTCCGCCACAACCGGGTCGGTCATGATGGTCGCCGGATTGGAATTGATGAGGGTGACCTCGATGCCTTCTTCACGAAGAGAGCGGGATGCCTGCGACCCGGAATAGTCAAATTCACAGGCTTGTCCGATGACAATGGGTCCACTTCCAATGATGAGGACGGACTTGATGCTCGTGTCTTTCGGCATTTTTTTTTTCCGGAAGGCAACGACGCCATCCGGGAAAACCGGGGTAAAACTACCGCTCACCTTCCACTCCCACACGCTGCGTTTTCCACAGGCTATCCCTGTTTATGCGCAAAAATCCTTGCCTCAACTTCGCGACATGAACCTCCCACCGGATTCCAAGCCCGAAAACCTGCCTTCCGAGATGCGGCGGCAGGTCTTTTCACACGGCGAAATCCAATTGGACTACACGCTTTGGACGCCCCCGAGCGGAGGGAAAAAGGTCAGCATTGCCCTGCACGGGTTCAGCCGGCCGATGGAAGACATGCTAGCAGTGCGGCCGCTTTTGCAACAGGATGCAGGCCTTCTGATGGTGCATCTGGCCGCACACGGACAGTCCTCGGGCCACCATCGACCACTCCAGCCTGAAGATTGGTACTGCGCAATAGACGCACTCATGGAATCGGAGGGCGTCGAATTCAACGGGGCGCTCATCGGGTACAGCATTGGTGGCCGCATTGCCATGCATTGGTGGACCCTTCAAGCGGAGCGCTTTTCCCGCATTGTGTTGCTCGCCCCCGATGGCCTCGTCAAGAACTTCGGCTACCGATGTGCGGTCGACACCCTTGTCGGCCGTTACTGGCTGGGACAAAGTGAACGCCAGCGGGAAGGCATCGTGAACGTGGGGGAGTGGCTTCACAGCAAGGGGCTTCTGCCCGATCATTTTTTTCAGTTCTCCTTGTTCCACCTGGAGACCCGGGAAATGTGGTCCATGGTTGTCGATTGCTGGTTGTCTCTTCGCAGGTTCTGGCCCCCTGGACGCCAAGCCATGAAACGACTCGCCACTGCGCATCCACATGTGCTGGAAGCGCATTTCGGAGAACGGGACAAGGTGATTCAACCCGCCAATGCCAGCAAACTCGATGGCGTCTGCCCCGTTCATTTCCACCCAAGCGGTCACGGCATGCTCAGGCCCGACATCATCAGTCGCGTCGCTGCCCCATCTTCGGGGTCGTGAACCGCCTCCCCCTGCACACCCCCTCGCTGCGTTGGATTTCCGCTTTGGAAGCCGACTGCGCGTCAGGCCGCAAAGGATTGGCCGTGCTGGTGGACCCGGACCATGCTAAGTCTCCGGACGCCCTCGACTGGATCAAGGACCCGGCCTTTGCATCCGTGCACACCGTCTTGCTCGGTGGCAGCCTCGTGACCGAGGGTTCCATGGACTTCACTGCAGCACTCATTCGCGAGTGCACAGACAAACCCATCGTCCTGTTCCCCGGATCGCCCAGCCAATTGACAGCCGAAGCAGACGCCCTGCTGTTCCTGTCGGTGATCAGCGGACGCAACCCAGAGGCCCTCATCGGCAAACACGTCGAAGCTGCGCCACGCATCCAAGAATTGGGACTGGATCCCGTGGGATGCGGTTACTTGCTGGTCGATGGCGGCAAGACCACCACTGCCCACTACATGAGTGGCAGCCTGCCCATTCCCGCCGATAAACCTGACATTGCCTCAGCCACGGCCCTAGCGGGCCACTGCCTCGGCATGCAATGCATGTACCTGGACACGGGAAGCGGAGCGGACAATCCTGTTCCCTCAGAGATGATTTCCGCTGTTCGGGACACCGTGCCCTGCCCCATCATCGTTGGTGGCGGGCTCCGGACACCCGACGCCGTGATGCACGCCTGGGCAGCCGGAGCCGACTTGGCCGTCGTGGGTTCGGCCATTGAGCGTAATCCCGAATTCCTCCGGGCTTTCGCCGCCACCAACGCTTCAGCCTAGACTGAATTCGCCGATCAGAAACGGTAGGTCAGCGCCACATTGTAATGGCGTCCGGCCTGCGGATAGTAGAAGTTCTCCAGCGCATAGAAGTCCGGGCCTGCTGAATAACTGTAGGTGTAGCCGTTGGCACTGTACTCCGAATCGAGGGCATTTTCCACCCAGAAGTCCAAGCGGGTGCGGTCCAGAACCTTGCCGTCCTTTACTGAGGGCAGGTGCAGGCTCGCCCGGAGCTGTGACACCGTATACGCCGGCAAGACAGCATCCTTTCCCGTGTTGTCCATGAATTGGTCGCTGACGTGCTGGGTCGCCCATTCGATGTCCAAGGCCAAGTCGGATTGCGTTTCGGGGCGCACGGCGTGCCACAACAATTGTCCCCCCCACAACACGCGGGGACTGAAGGCAATGTCCGTGTTATCGTGTTCGATCTCAATCACATTGTTTTCGTCAAAGTTCACACCGTAATCATAGACCACCTCAGTAAACTGGTCGATGCGGCTCCGAGAGAGCGTCGCCTGGGCCCCGATCTCAAACGCGTCTGAAACCTGCCAGCCCAGCTCCATCTCCAATCCAGTGCGGCTGCTCTTTGGGACATTTTGCCGGATGGCAGCCCCGACATCATTGAGCGCTCCGGTCGGAATCAACTGGTCGGTGTAGGCCATGTGATAGGCGGTCAGGCCCAATGCATAACGGTCAGCATTGCGACGCCACCCCAACTCAAAGTCAACCAACCGCTCAGCGCGGTCAGCAAAGCCAGCCGGCGCATCCACGAAGTCTGCGCGTCCGGGCTCCTTGTGGGCCACAGCAGCAGACAGGAACATCCGGTCCGCATCGTTGATGCGGTAATCCACACCCAGCTTTGGGTTAAGAAAATCAAACGTGGCGCTGTCGACAGGGACATCGATGACCTGCTGATCGTTGTCCGTTCCCCCCGTCTCATAGCGGACGCCGCGGTATTGAAGCTCGGCCTGCGCCTGCAGACGGCCATCCTGGGAACGCTGCACAAACCGGGCAAACACGTTGCGGTCCAGCTTCAATCCATCGTTCTGATAGTAATTGAAGTTGGGGGTGCCCGCCGTCGAGGCATTCTGAGCCCAAATCAGCTCGCCGAAGTGTCCCCCTTCGTAACGGTTGGACGCTGCACCCAAGGTCAGGGCCGCCCTGTCCCATTGGCGCTCAGCGCCCAACATGGCCCCGTAAAAATCATTGTCCAACCAGCGCCGGCGGACCAAATCGGTCTCAGACACCGTGTCTCCGCCCATCACCACATCGGGCAATAGGTAGTCAGACAGGGCTTCACCTGCCTTGAATTGCTCGAAGTAGCCCTCGCCGTGGGTGAAGTGACCCGTCGCAGAGAAACGCCAGTCCCCAACCCGGTGCTCGAGGTGCAACTGCTGATGGTCTTGTCCATAATTGTCCACCTCATCTTCGTATGTGTAGTAATTGGCTTGGCGTCCATATTGGACCATGTCGTCGATCTGCGCTTGGCTGTAGCCGTTGGCCTCACCCCACGCCTGGATGTCGTCCGCCGTTCCGTCCAGCGCAACTTCCGGCACACCCCACCAACTTTGGTATGTGCGCTCTCGGCCACTCAAGATGGTGTAGGTCATTCCGCCGCCATCCCAGGCCCGATTCAGAGCGAATTGGAAACTCTGAAGGTCACTGGACGCCCGATCGACCCAACCATCGCTCTGGACGGTGCTCACGCGGCCTTCCGCAGCCCAACCACTTTCCGTTCGACCGCTGCTCCACATGAGGTTGGTGCGGAAGGTGTTGAAGCTGCCACCGCCGACCATCATGGAGCCACCGGCCTCCTCGGCCATGCCCAAAGTGTTGAGGGAAATCGTGGCCCCGAAGGCCCCCGCCCCAAGGGTAGAGGTTCCCACACCCCGCTGGACCTGGATGTCATCCGTGCCGCTAGCCAAGTCGGGCATGTTGACCCAAAACACCCCCTGCGACTCACTGTCGTTGATCGGAATGCCATTGAGCGTGACGTTGATGCGGGTCGGGTCCGTGCCGCGAATGCGAAGTCCTGTGTAACCGACGCCGGCACCGGCATCAGAGGTCACCACCACGGAGGGGGTATACCGCAGGATGTAGGGCAAATCCTGACCTGTGTTGCGGTCGGCAATTTGCTCGGCATCCAAGGTTTCCGAAGCAAACGGGGCCCGTTCAGTGGCGCGAACCGCCGTCACGGCAGCCGGCTCAAGAAATCGAGAAATCGTATCGGTCCGGACCAAATCAGAAGCCCCGGAACCCAGGCTTTGGCCCATTCCAACGAAGGGCACAAAAAACAGAAGTAGAAGTGTAGTATTGCGCCGGGCGTTGCAGGTATGGCCACGCAGGGATC
>CAXHAW010000050.1:0-8953 GCA_964014525.1 uncultured bacterium | reverse complement strand
CAGACGCGCATGCCGCGTCCCCCGCCTCCTGCAGTTGCCTTGAGCATGACGGGATAGCCAATTTTCTTGGCCCATGCGAGTGCGTCGTCCAAAGTGTCCAGAATGCCGGGGCTTCCAGGTATGGTTGGCACGCCGGCTGCCTTCATCGTGGCCTTGGCGGAGGCTTTGTCCCCCATGGCTTCAATCATTTCTGGGGAGGCGCCAATGAACTTGATGTCATTTTCTCCGCAAACGCGAGAGAACTGGGCATTTTCTGAAAGAAAGCCGTACCCAGGGTGGATGGCATCTGCGTTGGTGATCTCCGCGGCAGCGATGATATTCGGGATGTTGAGGTAGCTCTTGACACTTTGTGCCGGACCAATGCAAACGGCTTCATCTGCGAAACGCACATGGAGGCTTTCGGCGTCAGCAGTGGAGTAAACTGCAACGGTCTTGATGCCCATTTCCTTGCAGGTGCGGATGACCCTTAGGGCAATCTCACCGCGGTTGGCGATCAGGATTTTCTTGAACATATCGAGAATCGATGAGGCCTTGCCATGAGGCTCAGGCGGGTTCCACGAGGAATAGAGGCTGGTCGTATTCGACCGGGCTGTTGTCGTCGACCAAAATCTTCACGATTCGGCCAGAAACTTCGCTCTCGATTTCGTTGAAGAGCTTCATGGCTTCAATGACACATACCGTATCTCCGGTCTTGACAGAAGATCCTACATCCACAAAATTGTCCTTGTCTGGGGACGGTTTGCGGAAGAAGGTTCCAATCATCGGGCTCTTGATCTCGATGAGGTTGGTGTCGGCTGCCGGAGCATCTGCGGCTGGCGCGGGCGCCGCTGGCGCGGGCGCCGGAGGTGCCACTGGAGCGGGGGCGGGTACCGCAGGCATTGCCGCTTGCATTGGCATCTGCATCGGCATACCGGTGGGAACCGCCATGTGCACCGCGTGGGGCTCAGCAACAGCTGCTTGCTTTCCACGCTTATTGGGAGCACCAGAGCTCTTGATGGTAATCTTGAAGTCTTTGCGTTCGATCTCCACTTCGTTCACGCCAGATTTGGCGACGAACTTGATGAGGTCTTGGATTTCGTCCTGGGTCATGGTCAATGATTTGGTTTGATCCGAGATTTCCAATGGGCCAAGGTAACCGGTAATTCGGTGGTTCGGTGGATTTGGGGAATTACACTTCGGGTTCCATGGCCCATTTGAGCCAAATGCTGCCCCAGGTGAATCCGCCTCCGAAGGCGCTGAGGATGATGTTTTCTCCTGGCGTCAGGCGGTTGCGCCACTCCCAAAGGCACAGCGGAATCGTGGCTGCAGTGGTGTTTCCGTATTTCTCGATGTTGATCATCACTTTGTCGCGACCCAAGCCCATTCGGTTTGCTGTGGCGTCGATGATTCTCAGGTTGGCTTGGTGGGGAACGAGCCATGAGACGTCGTCCGCTGAGAGGCCATTTCGGTCCATGATTTCATAGCTCACGTCTGCCATCGAGGTCACGGCCGCCTTAAAGACCGGCCTTCCGTCTTGTTCGATGTAGTGCAGCTTGGCGTCCACCGTTTCGTGGCTGGAGGGCCTGAGGGAACCGCCGGCTTGCATCCTGAGGTATTGGCCACCGGCCCCGTCGCTGCGAAGGATGGCGTCTTGAATTCCGGTCTTTCCGCTTGCGTCGGCTTCCAGCAAGACGCCCGCTGCCGCATCTCCAAACAGGACACATGTCGTGCGGTCTGTATAGTCCACGATGCTGCTCATTTTGTCAGCGCCGACGACAATGACCTTTTGGTGGGTGCCATTGGTCACGAATTGAGAACCCGTGCGAAGTGCGAATAGGAATCCACTGCAGGCCGCGCTGAGGTCGAACCCCCACGCATTGCTCGCGCCAGACTTGTAACATGCCAGCTGTGCCGTGGAGGGAAAGAACATGTCTGGGGTGACCGTGGCGACAATGACCAGGTCCACCTCTTCTGGTGATATGCCACGTTGATCGCAGAGTCCCTTGATGACCTCGGCCGCCATATCGGATGTCGCTTTTTCGGGGTCCTTCAGGATGCGCCTTTCGCTGATTCCGGTGCGGGTGCGAATCCACTCGTCATTGGTATCGACCATCTTTTCGAGGTCGGCATTGGAGAGGATGTCCTCGGGTAACCAGCCTTGAACAGCGGTAATGGCAGCGGTTTGGGAAGAGCTCATGTTGTATTGGAGTTCTGTGACCGGATTTAAAGAAACGCCGAAAATATATCCCGGTGAGCCTGTGCATCACGCACATGGTTCACAAGCGGTCACCACAGGATGTGGAAAAACCCGCAACGGCGATGGCCGGGCGGGTCTTTCAAAAATTTCGATTGTCCTCAGGATGGAGTGTCAGGCCTCAGCCGACTCCTTCTCCATCACCACGCGGCCCTTGTAGTAGAGCTTGCCCTCATACCAGTGGGCACGATGGAACATGTGGGCCTGGCCCGTGCTGGTGCACGTGGACACGTTTGGCGTTTCTGCCTTGTAGTGCGTCCGGCGCTTGCGTGAGCGCGTCTTGCTTTGGCGTCGCTTAGGATGTGCCATGGTCGTGTGGTTGTTCCTTTGGGCCGGGGCCTTTCAGGTGAGTGTGTTTCTTTTTCGTCTGGGTTCTCCTCAATCCTTCTTCTCGTCCTTGTCCGATCCGAGCCCCTTCAAAGCAGCCCATCGCGGATCCATTTCCTCCTCCTGCACTTCGTCGGGCGCGTCATCCACTGATCCAGTCAACCAACGAACAACGTCCTGATCACAATCTTCGATGTTTTCGTGGGCCCGCCTCAATGGCATCCCCAGCATCGTGGATTCATACAGGAATTCCCTCGCGTCCAAAAGGTGTTCGGCAGGACCGAGCACCAGAATGTCTTCATCCGTTTTGTGTGTTGACGCGCCAAATTTGATTAGGTATCGGGTGCGGTGGTCCACGAAGACGGACATCGGAGCATCGCAACGGTCACAGGCCGTTTTCACGGTTCCGGTGACGCGGACGTCGAAGTGCATCATTTCATCGAACCGATCGAGTTCAGTCTCCGCTCGGATATCGGCGTCGACCAGACCTGGGGGTTCGAATTCTTTAAAGAACGCCCCGTCAAGCTGGAAGCGAAATGCGTGTCTTCCGAGACCCAATCCCGTGTAGGGAATTTCGAACTCTGCGGATCCGCGCATGCGTTACCTCAGCTTGAGGGGGGGCAAAGGTACGGGTTTCGGTGCAAACGACGGAGTCCCTTGCGGGGCGCTCAGAAGCGCTCCCGATCTCGAGCCTTGGGAGGTGCTGTTTTCAGCGGATTGGCGGTTATTTCCCGGTGCGCTTGACGGTGCTTTCGGATGTCGGTAGCCATCCAGCAGGCCGCCCTCAGACTCTGCCCGTCGGCTTCTCCTTTGCCTGCGATGTCGAATGCGGTTCCGTGATCGGGACTGGTGCGCACGATGGGGAGCCCAGCTGTGAAGTTGACCCCTTGACCAAAGCTCAGACTCTTGAACGGGATGAGGCCTTGATCGTGGTACATGGCCAAGACCCCGTCAAAGTGTAGAAAGTCGCCACTTCCGAAAAACCCATCCGCTCCGAAGGGGCCGTTGACTTTCATGCCCGCTTCTTTGAGGGACCGAACTGCAGGCAAAATGATGGTCTTCTCCTCTTCACCGATGAGGCCGTTGTCCCCTGCATGTGGGTTGAGTCCGAGCACTGCAATTCTGGGGGTCGCCAAACCAAAGTCCCTTTCAAGGCTCTCATGCAACAGGGTGGCATAGCGAACAATCCGATCCTTGGACAGGCTGGATGCGACATCCTTCAAGGCGATGTGACCGGTCACGACGCCGACCCTCAGGGTGTCCGAGGCCAAAATCATGAGGACGTCTTCGACACCGGCCTTGTCTGCGAGATATTCTGTATGTCCGGGAAATTTGAACTGACCGCTCTGGATGGCATCCTTGTTAATCGGAGCGGTAACCAAGACATCCACTTTGGTTGCGGCGAGATCGTTCACTGCAGCTTCCAGACTGATCCGGGCAAATTCTCCGGCATCTGGATGGGGCTGACCCCAATCGGGACCGATGAATTGAGGGGTGATGTTCACGCAGTTCAACGCACCAGCTTTGGCGTCTGATGCATCTTCGACATCGCGGATGTCGATTGCAACATCGAATTGGGCAGCTTGTCGGCGCAAGGTGTCGCCATGGCCGTATACGACGGGCAAAAGATCTTCAAACAAGCGCGCATCGTCGAACGCCTTGAGGATGCATTCGGAACCAATTCCATGGGGGTCTCCCCAAGAGATGCCGATTCGGGTGGGCTGTTGCTTGGACATCGTTGGCGAAGGTAGCGCCCGGGGGGTCCCGTCGTTCCCCTTCTTTCCCCGGCTCAGTAGGGGATTTTTTGCAATGGGCGTCACCTTAGGCCCGAGCAGCAAGTTTACCTTGCTCCGTCCATGCGTCCGGAGTCCCTTCTGTTGTTTCTCGCCCTCATCGTCGGTTTACCGGCGCTGGCCACCCACAACCGGGCAGGGGAGATTACCTATCGACATCTCGAGGGCACCACGTATGAGGTGACCATTACCACCTACACCAAGTCCAGCGTTGTGGCTGATCGACCTTGGTTGTCGCTGCTCTGGGGAGACGAAGGAAGCGAAGCAGCGGTGGACAGCCTTCCGCGCACCAACGGGCCTTTGGACGCTGGGGGCAGCGGGTTGCCAACTGGAGAATTGATTGAGGGCGATGTGAGGCTGAACATCTATCAGGGTGTCCACACCTATTCTGGTCCTGGCGTGTACGTCTTGGTCGTGGAAGACCCCAACCGCAACGATGGTGTCCTGAACATCCCAAGTTCAGTCGATGTGCCTTTTTGCATCACAAGTCAGCTGATTATAGACCCAGAGGCCGGCCAGAATGACAGCCCCATTCTGCTCGCTCCAGCCATTGAAAACGCGTGCATTGGGCAACGGTGGGAGCACAATCCGGGGGCATTCGACCCCAATGGAGATTCGCTGAGTTATGCCCTCATTGCATGCGCAGGCTTTGATTGTCTTCCCATCGAGGGGTTTGTTCAGCCAAACCAAGTGGAAGGTGCCGGAGGAGACTTTTTTGTGGAGCCCTTGTCCGGGACCGTCGTCTGGGATGTTCCAGAATTGTCCGGCGAATACAACATGGCCCTTCGCATCCGTGAATGGCGGTGGGTGGGAACCCAGTGGCGCATGGTTGGCGAGGTCATCCGTGACATGCAAATCAATGTGGAGACCTGTCCCAACCAACCACCGGTGGTCGTGGTGCCCGCGGACACGTGCATCCTCCAAGGTGAGACCTTAACGTTCACTGTTTCGGCCTCCGATCCGAGTGGCGACAATGTGACCACGACGGCAATCGGCGGGCCTTTTGAGGACTTCGAGCCCGACGCTGGTTTCAACTGGAATCCCCTGACGGATGTTGGCACATTCAGTTGGACGCCGGGTTGCGATGCTGTCCGGCAAGCGCCTTATCAAGTGGTGTTCCAAGCCACTGATGTGGATGCGGTGCCTTTGTCTGACGTGGAGACAGTCAGGATTCGGGTCTTGGCTCGGCCGGTTGCGTCAATATCTGCCCAGCCGATTGGTAATGCAGTGGAGGTGGATTGGAGTGTGCATCCCTGCGCAGACAACTATTCGGAAGCCGTGCAGAGTTTGGGCAGTTACGAGGTGTATCGCCGAATTGGCACAACAGGTTTGAACCAGGAACCTTGTGATGTTGGCATGCCTGATGACGCTGGATACGCCTTGATTTCGACGGTACAGGGTCTGGGCAACAATGCCCACCTCGATTCTGATGCGCTCAGCTTTGGGGCCACGTATTGTTACCGTGTGGTGGCGGTGATGCCCGATGGGTCGAGGAGCAAGGTTGGCCCTGAGGCCTGTGCTGAAATTGACAAGGGGGTTCCTGTTATGACAGGGGCCTCAGTCGAGGTGAGCGATGCCTCCGGGGGTGAGATAGAGGTGCGGTGGTCACCCCCAACTGACGCGGACACCCTTGAGGCATTTCCTGGGCCCTACCGATACGTGTTAGAAGCCCGGGCAGAATCAGGAACAGGGTGGTCGATCATCCATGAGGGCCCCAGTGCGGCCCTCTTGTGGGAGCTCGACACAGTGCATGTGCATTTGGGCGTGGATTCTGAAGGCACACGGTGGACATACAGAGTCACTGCTTGGAGCGGTGAGGACGCCATCGGTGTCTCCACTCCCGCGCCCGTCCCGGAGCTTCAGTTGGGTCCAGCCGACAACAGCATGGTGCTTTCCGTCCCCCCCGGTCGGCCTTGGTTCGATACTGCCTACGTGTTTCAGCGCATTCTTTCCGATGGTGTCCCGGTCCTTCTGGATACCGTCTCTGCCCCCCTTTTCGTCGATACTGGACTCGTTAACGGCATCCCGGTTTGCTACAGGGTTAGAACCCTGGGCACTTACGGTTCGGCTGACATTCTGGACCCCATTGAGAATTGGAGTGCCATTCGTTGCGCCACGCCTTACGATACCGAACCTCCGTGCCCACCGGTGTTTGAGGTGGAGGCGGATTGTGCAGAGGAGGTCGCGCGCCTTCGTTGGTGGCCCTCTCCATGCGCGGAAGACATCACCGGCTATCGGCTGTACCGCAGTGACAGTTTAGGGGGAGCCTTGGCGTTCTTGATGGAATGGGAGGAGAATGGAGACACGGTTTTGGTTCTGAATGCAGCGGATCTGGGGGGCTCAATCGCAGGCTGTTGGTCCATGACAGCCTTGGACAGCCTGATGCCCGGACCGAGTGATGTTCTTCAGCAAAATGAGAGCGAAAGGGGGGACACCACGTGCACCGACAATTGTCCATTTTATTTCTTGCCCAACGTCTTTACGCCCAACCTCGACGGGTTGAACGATTGGTTCCAGCCCTTTCCGTGGAAGTTTGTAGACAGCGTCGATTTCCGTGTTTTCAATCGGTGGGGCGAGGAGGTTTGGCGCACAGCAGACCCCCAGCTGGATTGGCCTGGTAACCATCAAGGAACGGGCAGCATCTGCGCGGATGGGACATACCATTACACTTGCACTGTCTACACCCGTCGCCTTTCCGGCATTGTTCCGGAGCGCCTCTCGGGAACCTTTCAACTGCTCGGCGGTTTGGACTCTGGCAAAGAATAAAATCCTCATGTTCACTGGTATCATCGAGACTCTGGGTACGTTGAAGGCCCTTCGGGAAGAAGGGACCAACCGCCACTTCACCCTTACGTCGGGCATCGCTTCCGAGTTGAAAGTGGACCAAAGCGTGGCCCACGATGGGGTTTGTTTGACGGTAGTGGAGGTGTCTGGAAACCAATACACTGTGACGGCTGTCGAGGAGACGTTGCAACGAACCCAGCTCGGCGAGCGGTCTGTTGGGGATGTTCTTAATCTCGAGCGTTGTTCGAAGGTTGGCGACCGTCTCGATGGCCACATTGTGCAAGGCCATGTGGACACGACAGCCACCGTAACCGCCATTGAGGAGCGCGGAGGGTCTTGGAATGTTCACTTTGCCCACGGCGAAGCAGACCATCACTTGACGGTGGAGAAAGGGTCCATCACCGTCAATGGGGTGTCCCTTACCGTTGTGAATTCCAACCCCCAAGGGTTTTCGGTCACCATCATTCCATACACTTGGGAGCACACGGGTTTCCACCGCATGGCCATTGGGGACAGGGTCAATATCGAGTTCGATATCGTGGGCAAATACGTGGCCGAGATGATGGCCCGCCGCACCTGACCTTTCGATTCCCGCTCTGGACTTACTGCTGGCTTCTCAGCACGAAGTTCTGGCCCAGATACACCTTGCGAACCTGCGCGTCGGCGGCCAATTCCTCTGCCGTTCCCGCTTTGAGGATGCGCCCTTCAAACAGAAGATAGGCCCGGTCAGTAATGTGCAGGGTTTCCTGAACGTTGTGATCGGTGATGAGAATACCAATCCCCTTGGTTCGGAGTTGGGAAACAATCTGCTGTATGTCTTCTACAGCAATGGGGTCTACTCCAGCGAAAGGCTCATCGAGCAGAATGAAACGGGGGTCGGCGGCAAGGGCCCGAGCGATTTCGGTTCTTCTCTTCTCTCCACCGCTGAGCACGTCGCCTCGGTTCTTTCGGACTTGGACCAGTCCGAATTCTTGGAGTAAAGCCTCCAGCCTTTCTCTGCGGTCCTCAGGGTTTTTTCTGTGGAGTTCAAGCACCGCAAGGATATTGTCCTCGACACTCAGTTTGCGAAAGACCGAAGCCTCTTGGGGCAGATAACCGATTCCCCTCTGTGCCCGGCGGTACATGGGTTCTTGAGTGATGTCGATGATTGTGCCGTTGTCCTCTTCCAACGTGACGTTGCCTGCGTCAGGTTGAACAAGGCCTGTGACCATGTAAAAGGAGGTCGTTTTTCCGGCGCCATTGGGTCCCATCAGGCCCACGACCTCGCCCGTTCGGACTTCGAATCCAACGTCGTCCACGACCTTTCGACGGCCATACTGCTTGACGATGGCGTGGGCGGTCAATTTCATCTTTCGGATGTTGGTGTTGCGCCGGCCTCGGCTTGTTGGCGCTTGAAGATGCGCTTGGCTTGAATGATGCCGATCTCGTACAGACCGAGAACGGGAAGCGCAACCAGAACTTGACTCGTCAAGTCGGGCGGGGTGATGATGGCGGCCACGATAAGGGTGACAACCAAGGTGTGTTTCCTGAATTTTCGCAGAGCGGCCGGGGTCACAAGTCCCATTTTGGCGAGGAAGTGCATGATGACGGGAACCTGAAAAATGAGTCCTGCCGCGAGGGTGATGCTCGCCACGGTTTTCAGGTAACTCATGAGGTCTATTCGGGACTTTACATCGCCAATTTCATAGTGACCCAGAAACTGGAGGCTCAAGGGGGCAATCACGAAATAACCAAAGCACACCCCCAAGAAGAAAAGAAAGCTGGCCGCCCAAGTCACACCGCGAACCGCAGACGCCTCATGGCCATGCCTGTCTCT
>CAXHAW010000049.1:0-9013 GCA_964014525.1 uncultured bacterium | reverse complement strand
GTGCAGAGAACAAGCCCTCACATGTACTAACCTTTTACAAAACACTTATCGCTATCACCTTATGTTCTAGGGTCTATCGTCATCACACAGAGTGCAATAACAAGACGCTATCTGAGAGGCTGGTTTACAATTGATGCAATCTCATGCCTGCCCCAAGCTAAGTCGCTCTTCAAACTCCACGCCTTCCACTTTCCTTCATGAGAGGCCGACAGTGCCGTCATCCCATACGCTTCGCCGTTTGTCCACGAATCCAAACCGCGAGAGCGCATCCCGCCCAATCCAAACTTCTGAAGGCGATGCGTCTTGTTGACCCGACCCGCTAGAATTTGATCTGGGAAAGAAGCGATGTTGAACGGCGTGCGGCCTGCAATGACATCGATGCTCAGCCTTCCCGGCAAATCACGCGCTGACCACCTGAGCCCATTGAACTGCCTCTTGCCAAAGTCAACTTCTCGGAGGTAATCCGAGCGGCTGTGGTAATTCTCATGCTGCACCCCTATTGGCCAAACGTAGGTCCATGCATTTCGGTCAAAAAGCGAATTCTGAACCTGCCTGGCTGAACTCATCAAAAAATCACCCAACTCCACAAATTGAGTTCCACCGTACGCCATCTCAAAACGACCAAACGACTTGGCCATCCCGGCAGAGAAAACCAATCCCTGACGGGACAAACGAAAAATACGATCGTCATTGCCCATTCCAGAAAATGGGTCAAACGTGAGCAACTGCAGCGCGACGAAACTTTTGTCCGTGGGCCTGAACTTCACGTTGACATTCAAATTGGGCGCATTGAACTCGTCATCGGCCCGAAGAACAAGCGGCGTAATGGTATCGCCGTGGTGATGACTCAAATCCCGAGCATACCCCAAGAACCGACAATACCCCTTGACCTCAACCGGTGTCCTTTGGGTCCGCATTCCCAATCGCGGCTTTTCCTTTACACCTGGCTTTGTCAACACGGAATCAGCAACCGTAATTTGAGCACCTCCGACATGATGCGCGAACAGAAGAACAACCACAAGCAGCCCGCTGCGCACAAACTGAATTTGTGTCACTGGGGCAATGCCATCGTACTGATGGGCCTTTGCTTTTATGGCTGCGGGGTTCCTCACAATATTGACATCAAATCCAAGCGTATTCCCAAGGTGCCGTCTGTGGTTTGGTTGGTCTGTGAAGACCAGTCTTTGTTCATGCCAATTTATGGGGATTCCGCCGCCCAAATGCCCCACCTCAGCGCTCTGGCCAAAGATGGAACAATTTTCGATAGTTTTTATTCCGTTGCGCCAGTTTGTGCTCCCTCACGAAGCAGCATATTGACCGGGATTCAACCGTCCAAAATGGGGTCGCACCACATGCGAGCATTTCAAGCGAACCAGCTTGAGACAAACACCCATACCGGGCTGCCCATTTACTCTGCACCAGCCCCTAAGGGCATCAAAGCGTTCACAGAACACCTTAGAATACAAGGCGTGTATTGCACCAACAACGCCAAAGAAGACTACAATTTCAAAACGCCTCCACTCGCTTGGGATGAATCCTCTAAAGAGGCCCACTGGAGAAACCGTCCCCCAGGCGCTCCATTTTTTTCTGTTTTCAATTTCAATGTTTGCCACGAATCTCAGGTTTGGAAACGCAAAGATCTTCCTTGCGATGTGTCGACAGACAGCCTGCCGGTGCCTCCCCTGTTGCCAGAAGATGCAGACGTTCGAACAGACTTGGCCAGGAACTACTGCAACCTTGAAGCCCTCGACAAACAGCTTGGCAACATCACATCACAACTGAAAGAAGACGGCCTGTACGATGAAACCACCATCGTATTTTACAGCGACCATGGGGGGCCTTTTCCAAGGTTCAAGAGGGCACTCACAGACGCCGGCCTTCGCGTCCCCTTGGTGGTCAAATGGGGCAGCGCAGTGCAAGGCCCTGCTCGGCATCAAGGAATGCATTCCTTTTTGGACCTGGCACCCTCGGTTCTCGCATGGATGGGAATCACTCCTCCTCCTGAAATGTCCGGTCTCCCCATTACGCCTTCGGGCAAAGGCCATCGCGAAATTCACGGTGCGTCTGATCGATTCGATGAGGAAAATGACCGCGTGCGAACCATTCGCACAGCCCAGTGGCGCCTGATTCGCAATGACTTTCCTGACACACCCGCTGGGCTTGACTTGAGTTATCGCCAGCAAATGAGAACCGCCCAAGTCATTGACTCCTTGGCAGGGGCTGGTGTTGAGCCTTGGTTCACATGGAAAACCGGAAAACGCCCCCGTTGGGAGTTGTATCACACCTCGGAAGACCCCTGGGAACTCAACAACCTCAGTGGGGACACCGCTTGGGCAGACACCCTGTCCAGTCTACAAAAGAAGCTGGACCTCGCGTTCCCAGAAGCGCTCGATTTGGGAAGGACGGATGAAGAATCGATGGTCTCCATGTTCTCTGACCGCATCACAACCCACGCACTGGAAGCCGCCATGTTGGCCCAAGACAAGGCGCATCTGGTGGTCTCACATGCCAATCCAAACGTGTCCCTCGGTTGGCGTGTTCCAGGAGAATCAAATTGGCGCATCACCACGAGCGGACAGCCGATCCATGCGCCGGAAGACGCAGAGGTGCTGGAACTCATCGCCGCAAGAATTGGGTGGCCGTCCAAGACCTCATTGGTCAACGTCCCAAACTGACCCACAGAAAGAAACTCAATTGTCCAGGTGAAGGGCCTTGAATTGTCCAGACAATTCAACGGTAAACGTCCCTGCCTCAAAGTGCATTTCACCTTCTTCATCCACAAAGCCAAAAGCGTCGTGGGGCACGGAAATAGAGCCCTCAACGGCCGACAATGCTGGGACTTCGATTCGATCGAATGCAACCAACACCCTCCTGCGCGGCGCCAAACCCGATGCGAAATCATCGCCGACGAACACATCCAAGGCTTTGAACGCGTCTCGGTCGCTTGAATTGACAATTCGGTAACTCAGGGTCACATCCTCACCGAGTTTGTTATTGAGGCTCGACACATCCAACAACTCCAACTCCAAATTGCTGTATGTCAAGCCGTGTCCAAAGGCCCACTGCGGCCTAAAGGCCTCCTCGGAAAACACCCCCGGAGAACCTTGGATGACCGTGGAAGTGAAACGGTGATCATAAGGAACCAAATCTCCAGTGTGCCGGTGATATGTGAACGGCAGAACGCCACTGGGGTTGGACAGGCCTCGCATCGATCTCGCTATGGCCATGGCACCCTGTGAACCCGGAAGCAGAGCCAACAGCACGGCATCGACTCCATCCACAAATGTGGACACGAGCCTGCCCCGCCCCTCTAAAAGCAAGAGGATAACAGGCTTGCCAGTTTGAATCGCACGCTCAGCCAATTCGACTTGTGCAACGGGCAAGTGCAAGTCATCAATCACCCCAGGCGATTCTGCATAGGCATTCTCGCCAAGGCACAACACAATCACATCTGCCTTTTGGGCATGTTGATCCAAGTCCACAGCGCAGTGCTCGGGGTCATCGAATCCCGACTCCACAGGGCACACCACATTATCCTGACCAAACACCTCTCTCAAGGCCCCAACGAGCGTGGGCGCTTCCTCTGGATACGCCGTCTCAACATTGCCCTGCCAAGAGTATGACCAGCATCCATGAAGCGGCCCTTTTGATGCGCTTGTGGGACCCACAACCAGCAGTTTCTCGGACCCACTCAACGGGAGGATGTCGTTCTTGTTTTCCAAGAGAACCAGAGACGCTTCAGCCGCTTCTAGTGCCGTGTTTCGATACTCAGGAAGCCCGAATTTCTGCGCGGCCTCAAGCTCCACTCCCGGCACCTCAAACAGACCCAATTTGGACTTCAACGTCAGAATACGGCCGACGCTCTCATCAATTCGATCCTCGGATATTTCACCCTCCCGAACCAAGTCCAACAGGTGTTCACAGAAGGAATATTCATTGGGCACCATGCTGATGTCCAAGCCCGCCTCCACAGCCATTTTCACCGCCTCTCGTTTGCTGGACGCCACCTTGTGACGTGTGTGAAGCCGAATGACATCCTGCCAATCGGACACCACAACCCCTTCAAAACCCATGCGCTCTCTCAACAAGGAGGTCAACAAATCAAAAGATGCGTGCACCGGCGCCCCATTGACCGATCCTGAGTTGACCATCACTGTGGACGCTCCAGCATCAATGCCGTCTTGAAATGGAGGGATGTGGTGCTCCCACATCTCCAAATGGGAGATGTATGCTTCAGTTCGGTCCTTTCCAGTGGCTGGCACACTGTAGCCCAAGAAATGCTTCATGCATGAAGCCACACCAGTCCCCTGATTTAATTCAACGCCTTCGTATGCCTTGACCACTTCGCTGCCCAGCGCCCCACAGAGGTGTGCAGACTCTCCAAAGGTTTCGGGAAACCTAGGCCACAGCGGCTGTCTTCCAACATCAAACACTGGATCAAATGTCCAGCGCAAACCGCTCGCCCTCGTTTCCGCTGCGCAGACCAGTGAGGCCTGCCGAGTCAACACTTTGCTCCTTGTGGCAGCCATGCCCAAGTTGTGAGGAAACAGTGTAGCGTCTTGCGTGTATGTGGTCCCATGAATGGCATCAATCCCATAAATCACCGGGATTTGGAGTGGTTGAGCCAAAGCCACTGCTTGGATGCCATTGACAATTCGATGCCACTCCTCGATGGGGTATGCGTTGCCTGCAGAATTCAAAATTGACCCCACGCGATGGGTTTCAATGGCTGTTTTCACCTTGTCCCAATCCACAAGCTTCTCCTTGCCGTCGTGTTGCTGATCTGAGGTCGACAGAAACCCAAGGGTCAATTGGGTCATTTGACCCACCTTGTCTTCAAGACTCATTTGGCTGATCAGGTGGGCGATGTGGTCCTTTTCAGCTTCGTCGGACTCTGATAATGGGCGTTGGTCCCCGGCGCACGAAATGAACGAAACCACCAATAAAAAAGAGCTGAATCGCGCCAGATAAGGTGAAAACATGGTGTGGGATTTTAAAGAATTAGCTGGACCTAAAGACTCCGACCGTGCAATGGGCAAGCAAGACAAATCAGAAGGCAAAGAAAATCAATTGTCGACAAGAAAAACCGCTAGCAAACCATAGGAAACAGAGTGACACCCTAACAAAAAAACATGCCACTCCCCGAAGGAAGTGGCATGCCCATTGCTCTTCAAAAAGGGAACCGGTCATTGACATTCCAAGCCGAATGCCCCAAGAAGCATGAGAAGGTCCCCCACTGCAGTGGCACCATCTCCATCGATGTCCGTTGCGCAATCCCCTGCCCCATTATCAAACGCACAAGAGCCATCATCCACATTGGCCAGGATATTGAAGTTGGACGCAGCGTCATAGAGGCAGCCATACACAACCAGCGTGGCACAGCTTCCATCATCTTCAGCCGCAAATGGGTTGAATTCCACATAGTAGGGATCGGTGCAACCCACAATCGCACACATGGGATAAGGACAAGTTGACTCGGCAAGCGTGGTTGTGCCATCGGTGCAATCCAAACCTCCTACAGTCCAAACGTCACCGTCTTGGTATGCCCAAGAATCTGCATACTCCCATGGTTCACCGCTTCCGTCTACATCCGCATCTCCATAGGTCTCGATTTGAATGGTGCTTTCAAACAACTCAATGGCGTCGTCTCCGTTTTGGCTGATGTCGTCTGAGGCATCCAGAACCACCTCGAACTCGCCAAAACAGCTTCCGAGGTACAGAGACATGACCGAGTCATTTCTGGCCACCAGGATGTCAGCTCCTTCTGAGACAGAAATGGCAGGGAATGTGTACTCCTGTCCATCTGTTCCGCCACCGTTGTTTGCGACCCCCAAACCAAAGGCACTCAAGTCATCAATGTTGGCCAGCGCCCGGACATGGATGGCCTTGCCATCAGATCCTCCACTGGGGACCGTAAAGTCCATCACACCAACCAAATCAAGTGCAAGCGTGAGCTCCACCGCAAACACACAGGTTCCATCATCCACCGTGGCATTGGCATCGTAGTTCAGCGCATTGTCATCGGTGCATCCACCAAACTCACAACACCCCTCACAAGGTGTGTTTGCTGTCTCATCATAGTTGTCAGCCGACGCTTCGAGACACCCAATGGCCACATCCTCGCACGAGCCATCGTCATCCGTGGCCAATGCATTGTAGTTAAATGCCGCGGGGTCCGTGCACCCAAAAATCACCTCCGGCAATGGGCACAGAGGATACAAACAAGTGGCGTCAGCCATGGTGGTCGTCCCATCCGTGCAGTCAATCCCCCCTACTGTCCACTGACCATCCGCCTCATACGCCCATGAATCGGTGTATTCCCAGTCCTCTCCAGAACCGTCGACATCAGCATCTCCATACGTCTCGATCACCACACCGGACTCAAAGAGCTCAATCGCATCATCACCATTCTGAGAAATGTCAGAATTACCGGTAAGAACCAACTCAAATTCAGACGCACAATCACCCAAATACCCACTCATCACATCCGGATTTCGAGCCAATAAGATGTCGTCGCCAGCAGAAACGGCAACAACTGGGAACCCATACTCCTGACCATCGGTTCCTCCACCGTTGTTGGCCACGCCAACACCAAAAGCACTCAAGTCTGCAATGTCTTCCAGCGCCCTAAAATGAAGGGCTTTCCCATCTGACCCCCCCGACGGAACGGTAAAGTCAATCACCCCCACCAAATCAAGGGCATTGCTCAAGCCCCCGGTATCAAAAAGACAAGAACCGTCGTCGAGGTTGGCGCCGGGGTCGAAATTCAACGCTGTCGAGTCGGTGCATCCTCCGTATTCACAACAATCCTCACAGGGTGTGTTTGCAGTGTCGTCATAGTTGTCTGCTGAAGCCACGAGGCATCCAATCAACACGTCCACACACGACCCATCGTCTTCCGTTGCATTGGAGTTGTAATTGAATGCCTCAGCATCGGTACAACCAGGGATCACCTCTGGAACTGGACAAAGCGGATACGGGCAGTTGGAAGAAACCGAGGTTACAGAACCCAAGGTGCACTCTACACCTCCGTAAGTCCACACCCCATCGACCTGGTAGGCCCATGAGTCTAAATATTCCCAAGGTTCTCCTGTTCCATCAGTATCAACATCACCAAAGGCCTCGATGGCCTCCCCATTCAGAAACAACTCAATGGCATCATCGCCATTTTGGCTAATGGCACTTGACGCTTCCAACACCAGTTCGAATTCTGAAAAGCAATCATCGAAGTACACCCCGATGGCTGAATCGTTCCTCGCCAGGAGAATGTCGTCGCCAGAATTGACCGAAACAACGGGAAACATATACTCTTGGCCATCCGTGCCCCCTCCATTGTTGGCGACGCCGATGCCGTAAACACTCAAGTCAGCGATGTCAGCGGAAGCCACAAGGTGAATGGCTTTTCCATCCGAACCAGCGGAGGGAAGCTGAAGGTCCATGACGCCTTGAAGGTGAAGGTTATTCTGTGACAGCAACCCCCCCATGTTCATGAGAAGCCCCCCAAAAATCAGCGGGAGATAAGTGTACAAACGCATAACAAGTGATATTGGTTCTGAGGTCAATTTACTTCAGAATATCACGGGAGTTCCAACAAGAACAAAAAGAGGAAAACGACGAGACAGCTTCGCGTTTATGGACCCACACCAACCACAAATACGCGCTTTCTTTGCCCGATGATGCCCTTTCGCATTTTGGCCCCCTTGTCCGCCGTCATTCTTCTGTCCGCAGGGTGCAGAACCCCCACGCCACTCGACACGTCCACTCCTGAAGGGTTTCTATTGAATCGAGGGCGTGGTGACTTCACGGTTCCCGGACTGGCAGATGGAACTGACATGAAGGTATTCTACGCCATCCCCGAGTTTGGTGAATTGGAGTCGATGCCCGTCCTGATTGTCATTCACGGGGCTGAGCGAAATGCCCCCGCCTACCGCGAATCATGGGTAGAGGAAGCCAGAAACAGAGGATGCTTGGTTTTCGTTCCGGAATTCACTGCATCCGAATTTCCCAACAGCCCCCATTTTCAACAAGGAGGAATCTTGAATACGTCTGGAAATCCAGCGCCTGTCGAAGACCGCACCACAGCCATCATTGAACCCCTTTTCGACAGCATTCGATCCCAACTGGGGTATCCAGTTTCCCAATATGATTTGTGGGGCCATTCCGCTGGAGCACAATTGGTGCATCGCACCGTCATCTTCGAAGGCGCCCAAGCCCGAATTCACCGCGCCGTCGCTGCCAATGCGGGATGGTATACGGTGACCGATGACAACGTTGCCTTTCCATATGGCATGGCCAACTCAGGACTGACCACGGGAGAATTGGGGGGCGTCATGGCTGTGAACCTCACCGTTCATCTCGGTGAATTGGACAATGAATTCAGCGCCACTGCATGGCAAGGGGCCTATGCACAGGGAGACAGCCGAATCGAACGGGGCCAATACTTTTTTGACCGCGCAGCTCAATCCGCTTCAGGACACGGCCAAAGCTTCCAATGGAATCTCGCCGTGGCGGCGGGCGTTGGGCACAATCAAGTGCAAATGGCGCACGCAGCTGCAGAACTTCTCTATCCATAACAAAAAGCCAAGCAAGAGATTCTACATTGCTGCCGTCATGAAATTCATCGATAAGCCCTCGGTTCAACTCCTGTTTATTTCCGCCTTCCTCGTCTCTTCATTCGGGTGCGCGAAAACAGACGACGTCGACCTTCCCATTCCGGTAGACCCTCTGGAAGGCTATGACATGCTCTTGCCAGACAAGGCGTTTGGAGAGTACATGGTTTACTTGGGAATTCCAGGCGTTTTAGAAGTTGTGGACACCCTAGATACAGGGGCAACCCAAGTCAACTTCTACCTCAACCCCGACTTGGTAGTTTCAGTCAACAGTCTACAACTCAGCAAAACCTCATCGAACATTGCCGCTCTGGAATCCGCGGGGTTGGCCACGGCATCCCAAAAAATTGCCGATGTCACGGGAATCGAGTATTTCACTGGGTTGGACACACTGGTTCTCACTT
>CAXHAW010000048.1:0-9022 GCA_964014525.1 uncultured bacterium | reverse complement strand
GCCCAGGTGCTACTGGTGTTGGTCTGACCCTTGGCAACTTTGACCTACCGGAAGGGGCCATGCTCTTTGTTTGGAATCAAGACCGGACTCAATTCCTCGGAAGCTTTACCGAGGCCAATGAAAAAGACTGGGGATTCCTTCCATTGGGCCTTTTGGGTGACGACCACATTGTTGTGGAATACCAAGAGCCAGTGGCCGTGCACGGTCTTGGCGACGTTCAAATCAGCCAGATTGTCCACGGGTACCGCAGCCTCTTGCTCCACCCCCAAAACCCTGATGCCATCCAGGCCAACATGGGCCCCTTCGGAAACTCCGGGGCTTGCAATATCAATGTCAATTGCCCTGAGGGCGCTGATTGGCAAACGCCCAAGAAATCTGTTGCACTTATCACTAATGGCGGTTTTGCCGTTTGCACAGGATCCTTGGTCAACAACACTTTAGAAAATGGCACTCCCTACTTCTTGACGGCAAACCACTGCCTCGGAAACCCAAACAGCTGGGTGTACTACTTCAATCATGAAAGCAGCTCCTGTGATGGAAACACCGGGCCCACGGACCAAAGCATTTCTGGAGGAACCCTCTTGGTCAACAGTGGAACCAGTGATGTGGCCCTGATTGAGCTGAGTTCAGCTCCCCCAGCCAGCTTCGATGTGGAGTACGCAGGATGGGATGCCAGCGGGTCAATACCGACTTCTGCAGTGGGCATTCACCACCCAAGTGGTGACGTCAAGAAAATCTGTTTTGAGAACGATGCGCCATACACCTCCAGCACTGGCGGTGCGCAGGTGTGGTGGATTGACGCTTGGGAATCAGGCGTGACTGAACCTGGCTCCTCTGGCTCTCCCCTCTTTGACCAAAACCAGCGCATCATCGGCCAACTCTATGGCGGTGCAGCGGCGTGCAGTGGTTCTGTAAACAACGGTGCATTTGACTATTACGGTCGCATGGATGTTTCTTGGGGAGTGGGGCTATCCG
The DNA here is from genome assembly GCA_964014525.1 of uncultured bacterium. Lineage (GTDB taxonomy): Bacteria > Bacteroidota > Bacteroidia > Flavobacteriales_D > Sanyastnellaceae > UBA8752. Next base: position 8,047 of record CAXHAW010000048.1, on the reverse strand, counting down.
GCTATCTCGACCCAGCAGGAACTGGACAACTGACCCTTGATAGCTATCCAACCAACAGCAATCCGGATGCGGGATGCACGGATCCCACGGCCTGCAACTACGATTCAGAAGCGACAGAAGACAATGGAACCTGCCTCCAAGACGACGTCTGTGGAATCTGTGGAGGAGATGGCACCAGTTGCACAGGGTGCACAGACGCCACGGCCTGTAACTATGACGACGCTGCAACCATTGACGACAACTCCTGCATCTTCCCGCAGGACGACCAACCATGCGATTGTGATGCAGAAGGCGCAGTAGATGTGACACTCAGTGCCGGGGAGGCATCATCACCCTACACGTTTGACGCTGAGGGAACCCCAGAGAGTCTGGACATCAACTTGAACTGGACCAACACGGACAACGGCGGAAGCTGGCCCGCGGACCTGGCCATCTCCATCACTGGACCCGACGGTGGCTGCGTTGCCATTGGAGGATACAATGCAAGCCCTGCAGGGTGCACCAGTCTTGGTGACTTCAACCTTTGGCCTGCTGATTGGCAGGTAACAACATCGGGCACCTACACTGCCACTCTGGATTTGACCGGAAATGGGCTCAGCGGCAGTGGAAGTTGGTCCGTTTCCCTGTTTAACGGATACGGAGTGTCTGCCAACGTCCAATACGACGTCTCGTGGTCCATTGCCGGACTCTGTGGTGCCGGCGGCGGCGGCATTGGCGGGTGCACAGACAGCACAGCATGCAATTATGTCCCAGCTGCAGTGATCGACGATGGTTCATGCCTTGTGCTTGACCAATGCGGTGTTTGCGGAGGAGACGACAGCTCATGCGGTGGCTGTACAGACAGCACTGCATGTAATTATGATCCGATTGCCATCCTAGATGACGGGTCCTGCCTGGCTGAAGGCCTTGCCTTCTCCCTGACCCTTTTGCTTGACAACTACCCTGGAGAAACCACTTGGAATTTGGTGGACAGCTTGGGAGCTGAAGTCGCCAGCGGAGGACCTTACGCCGAACCTGGTGGCACTGTAGTAGAGAACTTCTGTGAGGGAGATGGATGCTACACCTTCACCATTTATGACAGCTTTGGAGACGGAGTATGCTGCGCCTATGGTCCTGGCAGCTATGACCTGAATGTCGACGGGGTTTCCATGGCATCAGGAGGTGATTTCGGTGACATCGAGTCCACATCGTTCTGCGTTGGTGCCGCATATGGCTGCACCGACGAGACTGCCTGCAACTTCGACGCTGACGCCGAGTTGGACAATGGCGCTTGTGACTTCAGTTGCTATGGCTGCACAGACCCAGCCAGCTGCAACTACGATTCAGAGGCCACCATCGACGATGGATCTTGTGTGGGAGATGGTATCGCCATTACGGTTAACATCCTCACCGACACTTGGCCAGGTGAGACCACTTGGTCCCTCTCGGACAGCACGGGCAATGTGCTGTCCAGTGGCGGGCCATATGCCGTTGCAGGAGAGACCATCGAAGAGACCATATGCGTTGGCGATGGTTGCTACACCTTCAACATCGTGGACAGCTTCGGAGATGGAATCTTTGAGCCTGGGGGGTACACGCTGACTGCAGACACAACACTTATTTCATCCGGAGGCGACTTCGGGGAAGGGGAGTCTGTCTCGTTCTGCACGGACAACCTCAACTTTGGCTGCACAGATGCCAATGCCTGCAACTATGACGCAGATGCGGGAATCGACAACGGAGATTGCGACTACAGTTGCGTAGGCTGCACTTTGGAGGCCGCTTGCAATTATGACCCATCAGCCACGACAGATGATGGCTCTTGCCTTTTCAACGACGATTGTGGAGTGTGTGGCGGAGATAATACAACATGCGGTGGTTGTACCGACAGCGAGGCTTGCAATTACGACGAGACAGCAACCATCGACGATGGATCTTGCCTGTCTAATGACGATTGTGGTGTCTGCGGAGGTGACAACAGCACATGTGGTGGCTGCACGGACCCTGCAGCCTGCAACTATGATGCTGATGCTATCCTAGATGATGGTTCCTGCGTCTTGGAGGGGGTGAACGTCACCATGACCACGGAGCTCGACACCTACCCAGGTGAGTTCTCTTGGAGCCTGGCCGACGAAAGTGGCTTGGAAGTTTGGTCCGGCGGTCCTTACGGCGGACAAGGGGGCACTGTGGTGGAAACCACATGTCTTCCAGCAGGATGCTATGACTTGACGGTCACCGACACCTTCGGCGATGGGATCTGCTGTGATTACGGTGATGGCAGCTACACCTTGGAAATCGATGGCGCTGTGGTGGCGACTGGAGGTGACTTTGGAGAAACGGAGACCGTCAACACGTGCACAGTTGGAGACATCCCCGGTTGCACGGATGCTGAAGCTTGCAATTACAGCGCGGCCGCCACTGTGGACAATGGCTCATGTACATACCCAACCGACAACCTCGACTGTAACGGAAACTGTCTCAATGATGCCGACAACGACGGCATTTGTGACGAGGACGAGCAAGCGGAAAGCAGCTTTGTCCAGATTGGTTATGATGTAGTCGCTCAAAACACGGTGGGTGGCATGACGACCTACCGCATTTGGGCTGAATTCGCGGACCCAGGGGAACAACTTGTGGCTGTGTATGGATTCGACAGTGTCCCCTTGACGATCAACACGACAACGGAGTTCTACCAGAACCCACTCGGTGGTCCACTCGCAGTGAGCTACAACCCAGCCCTGTTGCCCGTGGATCCTCTGCTCGAGTTTGACAGTTGGCTGACCGTGGGCGGAGAAAACAATTCCGCCGACGTGAGCTCCATTGGCCTCGACTTCTCAGCCTTCGAAGGAAGTGGGGGTGCTGTTGTCGCTGACGACATCAATGGTGGTTCCGTCTTTATCTACCCTGACTTGGAACCCACCGCTTTCCCTGATGCAAACGGGCACGTTCTCATTGCGCAGCTCACCACCGACGGCGAGGTCAACCTCACGGTTAACCTCCAAACGCGAACGGAGGACGGCGAGAACCCACAAATCCTGCAACAGAGCCTGAGCCTCCAAGAGGTTTACGAATGCTTTGGAGACTTCAATAGCGATGGCGTCATCGGAATTGGCGACCTCTTGATGCTTCTCGGTGACTTTGGTTGTCCAAGCGGTTGTGACTATGACATGAACGGCGATGGAAGTGTAACCACTTCCGACATGCTGGTCATGCTTTCCATCTTCGGGGAAAGCTGCGATTAATGCGGAGCTCCATACTGATTGCCTGTGCAATCCTCACCATCATGGTGGGGAGTGCACGTGAAACCCGCGCCCAAGTCTCACAGGGCGGGTCGCCTTGGAAATGGGGTCTGGAGGTCGATTTAGCGGAAATCCCCCTCGTGTCAACGGTTGAACTCAACCTAGCAGAACTTGAAGCTGAAGATGCGGTCACCGACCAATACAAAGAGGCCCCTTGGCGCTTTGGTATAGAGCGCGAAGTGGACTTGGGAATCGATTTTGACGGCGCCTGGACCCACGAAAAAGACATGTGGATTTGGCGTTTGGCCATTCATTGTCCTGGCGCAACCGGGATCGGGTTGACCTTGGGCACATTTGATTTACCTCAAGGCGCTCGCCTCTTTGTTTGGAACGAGGACCGAACACGTTTCCTAGGCAGCTTCACCGAAGCCAATGAAAAGGAATGGGGCTTTCTTCCGCTCGGTCTCCTAGACGATGACCGGGTCGTGGTGGAATACCAAGAACCGGAGAATGTGCACGGACTTGGAGACGTGCGCATCAGCCAGATTGTCCATGGCTATCGAACCCTGTTGCTCCATCCGGAAAATTCAAACCCCAACGTGGCCAGCATGGGGCCATTCGGGAATTCTGGGAGCTGCAACATCAATGTCAACTGTCCTTCTGGTAGCCCGTGGCAAACCCAAAAAAAGGCCGTAGCACTAATCACCAACGGTGGTTCTGCAGTCTGCACAGGTGCTTTGGTCAACAACACCGCAGAAGACGGAACCCCGTATTTCCTGACGGCCAACCATTGCCTTGGGAACCCGAACAGCTGGGTATACTATTTCAATCACGAAAGCAGCTCTTGTTCTGGAAATACCGGACCGACAAACCAAAGCGTTTCCGGTGGCAGCCTGCTGGTCAGCAGCGGCTCCAGTGATGTGGCACTGATTGAATTGAGCAGCACCCCGCCTTCCAGTTTTGATGTGGAGTATGCAGGATGGGATGTGAGCGGATCGACACCCTCCTCGGCTGTGGGCATTCACCACCCGAGTGGAGATGTCAAGAAGATCTGCTTCGAAAACAACAGCCCTTACCAATCCTCGGCTGGCGGTGCGGCCGTCTGGTGGATCAGTGCGTGGGAGGATGGTGTGACGGAACCAGGGTCATCTGGCTCTCCGCTCTTCGACCAAAACCAGCGCATCATAGGCCAGCTCTATGGTGGATTGGCGGCCTGCAGCGGCTCCGTCAACAACGGCAGCTACGACTACTATGGCCGAATGGATGTATCGTGGGGCGTTGGATTGTCTGGATACCTGGACCCGCTCAGCACTGGCCAACTCACCTTGGACAGTTACCCCACCAACAGTATCCCGGATTTGGGGTGCACGCTGACCAGCGCCTGCAACTATGACCCTGATGCCGATGAAAATGATGGATCCTGCCTCACCAATGACGCCTGCGGGGTTTGCGGCGGAGATGGCACGAGCTGTGCAGGATGCACCGATGCCTTAGCCTGCAACTACGATGGAGGCGCCACCATTGACGATGGCAATTGCATCTACCCCCCAAATGACCAGCCCTGCGACTGCGATGCGGAAGGTGCTTTAAACACCGCCCTCGTGGGGAATGAAGCCTCTGCCCTGTTTGGGTTTGAAGCCACTGGAACTCCAGAAAGCCTAGACGTCACCTTGGATTGGGCAGGCCCCGATTCAGGATCGAACTGGCCTTCAGACTTGGCCTTTGCCATCACCTCACCCGACGGTGGGTGCATGGCCATCGGCGGCTACAATTCCAGCCCTGCCGGATGCACAAGTTTGGGCAACAATACACTTTGGCCTGCAAATTGGCAGGTGTCCACCCCGGGCACCTACACCGCGACAGTGGACCTCACGGGAAATGGACTCATTGGCAATGGAAGTTGGTCCGTGTTTCTCTTCAATGGCTACAGCGGTGGCGGGGAAGTCCAATGCGATGCCACTTGGACGATTTCCGGTCTTTGCACCACCGAAGATGAAAACGAGACAGGCGACTGCCCACCTGATTTAGACGGGGATGGCACCGTAACGGTCTCTGACGCTCTGCTTCTTCTGGGCGACTTCGGCTGCCTTTCGAACTGCACAGCCGACCTCAATGGCGATGGAATCGTCACCACAACGGACATGCTTCTCTTCCTCGGCGCTTTCGGAAACATCTGCGATTGAGGACCAACAAATTGCAACATCAAAAAGCCCCGGCCTTTCGGCTGGGGCTTTTTTGTACCCGGAGCGGGACTTGAACCCGCACGGCCATAGGGCCAACAGATTTTAAGTCTGTCGTGTCTACCAATTCCACCATCCGGGCATGGGGCGAAGGTCGAAAACAAAAACGGAAGGGGGGCAACCGGTTTTCAGTCCAAGGTCGAAGAGACCCAACGCATGCCCGTCCACACCAATTCAGCGTACCTGCCATTGGTCTCAAATTGACGGGCCAAGGCCAACCAGTTTCCTTGGGTGTCCTGCAAGTAAACCTGCTGGTCGTCCATATCGGGCTGCTTTTCGACGGCCATCCTGAAAGACTGACCCGGGAATTCACCATCTGGCACAGTCACATACAAGTAGGGGAAGGTGAAGTCCTCTGCGATGTACAGATCGTAACCCAAAGGAAGGGAGGCCGTGGTATCGGGGTCAAAGTGCAAGATGCTCGGTTCGAATTCAGTGGCATCATAGGGAAGACCATAAACGGCAAGGACAGCGAGAACGTCGCCAGCACCGACCTGCCCGTCCCCGTTGGCGTCGGGATTGAAGGCTTGCGCGTGACCAGGGCCGGTCAAGAGGCAAATGAGGAGCGCAAATGCTGCGCGAAGGGACAAGCGGGAAATAGCGTGCATGATATTTCTGAATCCGAAAAATACAAATTTATAGATATATTATACACTTTAATCGAAAAAATACTACGTCAAATGCACGAAGTTTGTGGAAATTGACGAGTCACAGTGGAGGGTATCTTCGCCAAACCTGATGGCCGACGACTCCCCCACCCTGCACATGGTTGACGTCCGCGGACAATACGCGCGGATTCAATCTGAAATCGACAAAGCCGTACTCGATGTGGTCCAATCAGGACAGTTCATCAATGGCCCCGCCGTAAAAGACTTCACCTCGGCTCTCGGCGATTGGTTGGGCCACACGGAGGCGTCGCCCATCCACGTTGTGCCCTGTGCCAATGGAACGGACGCACTTCAGGCGGCCCTGATGGCGCTGGAGCTTCAACCAGGCGACGAGGTCATCACGCCATCCTTCACGTTCATCTCGACCGTGGAGGTCATTCACCTGCTGCGTCTGACACCAGTCATGGTCGACGTGGATCCACTCACCTTTACGCTCGATCCCGATGCCGTCGCCAACGCCGTGACCCCCCGGACCAAGGTCATCATGCCGGTCCATCTCTATGGACAATGCGCCGACATGACCCCCCTCCAAGCACTGGCCAAACAACACGGACTCGCCATTGTAGAGGATACGGCACAGGCCATCGGTTCCGCTTGGCAATCTCCAGACGAAGTCTGGCAATCCGCTGGAACTATGGGGACAATTGGCACCACCAGCTTTTTCCCCTCCAAAAACCTCGGTGCATACGGAGATGGAGGGGCCTGTTTCACCCGAGACGCCAGTCTTGCCCAGCGCCTTCGCATGATCTGCAACCACGGATCCAAACAGCGTTACGAACACGAAATCATCGGGATGAACAGCCGCCTTGACAGCATTCAAGCGGCCATTCTCGGAATCAAACTGCCGCACCTTACAGACTACAATTCGGCGCGCAGAAAAGCAGCCGACCGATATGATGCCCTGCTTGGTGATCACCCGAAAATTGCCCTGCCCTTCCGCCACCCGCGTTCGCGCCATGTGTTCCACCAATACACGATCAAACTGGGGGAAAAGGGCGACGGGTCTGGGCTCCGAGACCACTTGGCCTCGCAACTTCAAGCCAAATCAATTCCTTTTGGCATTTATTATCCAAAGCCAATTCACCACCAAGAAGCATTCACCGATTTACCCGGTAGACAGCCAGAACTGCCGGTCACCGAGGATCTGACCCACCGTGTGCTGAGCCTTCCCATGCACACCGAATTGACGAATGACCAGCAGGAATACGTAGCCGAGGCCGTCCGACGTGGCTTGGCATCATACATTTGATGGAGACCAAATTGCTCCCCAAGAAGTCATGAAAATTGCTGTCGTCGGCACTGGCTATGTCGGCCTTGTTACCGGAACCTGTTTTGCAGAAACAGGGAATGAGGTCATCTGCGTCGACATCGACTCGGCCAAGGTGGACAAGATGCGGAACGGAGAGGTGCCGATTTATGAGCCGCACCTGGATGTCCTGTTTGAACGGAACATAAAAGCGGGCCGTCTCAGCTTCACCACCGACCTCGCAGAAGCGGTGGAGCCTGCGGAAATCATCTTCCTCGCCCTGCCCACCCCTCCAGGTGAGGATGGCAGTGCAGACTTGAGCTATGTGCTGGGTGTGGCCGATCAACTTGGCCGCGTGATGACCGAGTACAAGGTCATCGTCGACAAGAGTACGGTGCCTGTGGGCACAGCCGAGAAGGTGACCGCCGCCGTTGCCGCCCACGCGACCGTCGACTTTGATGTCGTCTCCAATCCGGAATTCCTGAGGGAAGGCTACGCTGTGGACGACTTTTTGAAGCCGGACCGCGTGGTCATTGGTGTCGGAAGCGACCGTGCAGAGGAGGTGATGACCCGGCTCTACAAGCCGTTCATCCGCCAGGGCAACCCCCTTATTGTCATGGACGAGCGCAGTGCTGAGCTCACGAAATATGCCGCCAACGCCTTCTTGGCGACCAA
>CAXHAW010000047.1:0-9023 GCA_964014525.1 uncultured bacterium | reverse complement strand
TCATGCGAGTATGCCGAAATGGGGCTCGATTGCGACGGGAACTGCATTGAAGACGGTGACGGAGACGGCATATGTGATGCGGACGAAGTTCCCGGCTGTACCGATTCACAAGCCTGCAACTACGATGCTGACGCCACAGACGAGGACGCGTCCTGTGAATACACAAGCTGCGCTGGGTGCACGGATTCCCAAGCATGCAACTATGATTCCGATGCCACAATCGACGACGGCTTCTGCGACTTTGCCGAAGCGGGGCTCGACTGCGATGGACACTGTCTAGAAGACCAAGACGGTGATGGCATTTGCGATGGAGATGACCCATGCAACGAGCCCGACATGAACGTGTTGGTTCTGCCCGTCATTCCAAACACACTCATCGCCAATGTGACTTTGGACGGAATGCCCATCGTGGGCGCCACAGTCATTGCCACCGTGGATGGCGTTGTTGTGGGCGCTGGCATGACTTTCGAGTTTGACGGGGCATCCTTCGTCAACATGAACCTCTACGTCGAGGCCAACCAAAATGTTGAACTCACACTGTTTAACCAAGAGAACTGCGCCCTATTTGAGCTTGACTTTAACCTGATCGCTATTGAAGAAGGCGGCGAACTCGGCACCTTAGACAGCCCCGCAGACCTCCCCTACCTGTCGGGAGAAGCCATCGAGGGCTGTATGGATGAGACCGCCTGCAACTACAACGAAAACGCCAACCTTCCCGGAACCTGTGTCTACGTGGACCAGTATTGCGGCGCTGATTATTACGATTGCGATTGCGAATGCCTGACCGACACTGATGGTGATGGCATCTGTGACGAAGCCGAAGTGCTAGGCTGCAGTGACGCACTGGCCTGCAACTATGACGATGACGCCACAGACATCGACAACACCCTCTGTACATATCCGTCTGAGGATTACCTCGACTGCGACGGAAACTGCCTGTCTGACACCGATGGAGACGGCCTGTGCGACGAAGAAGAAGTGGCTGGCTGTACCGACGAGACTGCCTGCAACTTTGATGCTGACGCCACTGATGAAAATGGCTCCTGCGAGTACGCAGCGGTCGGCTTTGACTGCGATGGAAACCCACTCGAATTGGATGATTGCGACCCAGAATGCATCACCTTCGACCCGCCCATAGTAGACTATACCGTCGAATGCCTTGACGACCTCGACGGCCTGACATGCGAAAGCCCAACTTCCGCATCCAACAACTGCACTGGGGCCATGTACGATGAAGTGGCATGCGTCGCTGCACCCTACAACATGCCCTACTCCGTCGGTTCGGCCTCCACGGCATTTGGCATGGGACCGGACGCAGCCATCCGCATCTATGGCTTGGAAATGGCTGGCCTCGCCAACTCGGACTATTTCACCGAGGTTGGTGAAGGGTTGTCCTTTACCCAGTTCGCCAATGGCGTCGCCATCTTGGAAGGTTCAATTGCCAACCAGCTCAACCCCAACCAGTCCTTCGACGTTTTCTATGTTTTTGAGGACCGAGTGTCCGGCGCGGAATGGGCCGATATGGGCAAAGGCTTCAAGTACATCTCCACCTGCAATGATCTGCCGTTCGATGATTGGAGCATGTACATACTGAAGAGCGACCAGAGCTGGCTCCAAGGAACAGGAGACTTTGAAGGAAGTCTCATTCAGGTCAACCACGCCCCCAGCAACGGTTACTTCGGTTTCCAGGTTGGTCTCGGTGCAAACGACCACAACTGTGATTACGGTCTAGGCGGCTGGTTCGCCTGGGAAGGCCAGGTCAATGGCGTGGAGATAAACGGCGCGCTCGGTGACGTGATCACCAACCTCGACTATGAGTCTGTCGTGCCCACGGAAAACGACCCTTGTGTGACCAACATTTACACGGTGTTCGACGACAGCTGCGGCGCAATCAATGTCACGCAGCAGGTGTGCCGACTGGACGAGACCGCGCCCTTGTTTGACGAATGTCCGGGCGATATGATCATTGCCTGTGGAGATGCCCTGCCCGAGGTTCCTATTTTGACCGCTACGGACAATTGCGACGATCCGGGCAGCCCCACAGTGACGTACCTCGGAGAAGCGGTTGTCGACCAAACCTCCAGCGCTTGCTATACCCTTCAGCGATCCTGGTCCGCGGTTGACCTCTTCGACAACGAAACACTGTGTGTTCAGCTCATTCATGTGGTGGACACCGAAGCGCCGTCCATCGACCTGACCCTCCCTGGCGACCTTCAAATGCCCGTTTCCGCCATGTGCGAGGTCGACCTGTCCACCGACATGACCGGCATTGCGGAGGCCACGTTCTCAGACAATTGTGCGTTTGCCTCTGGCGAAGTCACTTATACGGACGTGATCACAGACAGCACCGCGGCCGGATGCTACACCATAGAACGCCAGTGGATGGCCACGGCTGTGGACAGCTGTGGAAATGCCGCGATGGATACAGGTGTCCAAACGATCGACGTCTTGGATCAGCAAGCACCCGTAATTACGCTGAGCGCCACCCAGACAGAAATTGCATGCACCGAATGGAATTGTGACCTCGACGCTCTCGTGGAGCTTGGCCTGGTCTCATGGTCCGACAACTGCGGTATCGACACCGCCTATGTCAATTGCCAAGCCATGTCAGGCGGCTGCGTTTCTCCGGTTCCAACCTGGGACCTTGCCTACACCGTCGTAGACGCTTGTGGCAATTCCTCCACCTTGCACCAGTTCATCCTGCTGATTGACTCGGTGGCCCCCACCATTGACATCAACTGCCCTGCCGACATCATTGTCGAGCTCGATGCCGACTGTCAAGGTGAACTCGACCCGACCCAATCCGGCGAAGTGTCGATCACCAGCACCGACAATTGTGATGCCGCGCCCACCCTCAGCTATACCATCGAGGACACGGAGCCCGACTACACATGCACCGACGGGACTGGGACATACGTCATCACCCGCACCTTCAATGCTGTCAGCACTGACCACTGTGGAAATACCGCTGAAGCCTCTTGCACCCAAGTCCTGACGGTTGTCGATGTGACGGCCCCGGTGGTCACCGTGCTCGAGTGCCCTGCCGACACCACGGTCTTATTAGACGCCTCCTGCTCCGCCGAATTTGGCACCGAGCTTCTTGGCTTGCCCACCGTCTTCGCTGAAGACGGCTGCGATGCCTCACCCGCGACGTTCTACTTCCACGTCGACGCTGCTCAGGTCCCGCTTTGTGACGGAAGTGACGGAAGTGCCGATGGAAGCTTCAGCTTTGAGCGGACATTCCATGCTTGGTCTGTCGATGCCTGCGGCAATGTGGGGGACACCGTGACCTGCACACAGACCATTACTGCAATCGACGAAACAGCCCCGTCCTTCGACTCCTTTGACCCCTATCAGGTGGCGTCTTGTGAAATGCTGACGGACCCGACAGACCCGAATCAAGTGCCACTCGGTGTGTTTGACAACTGTGATGGCGAACTCGCCATTTCCATCGAGGCTTGGCCCCTGAGCGGCGTGTGTCCGGGAAGTTGGATGCGAATCTGGACCGCGGAGGATGATTGCGGAAACACGGCCATGGCCGAGCAGTACATCTCACTCTATGATGAGGAAGCCCCAGTCATCACTTGCCCGAACGACACAACACTAACACTCGACATGGACGTCGCGGATGACACAACCACGGTGGCCCTCGGGTTGGCCAGTGCGTTCGACAACTGCAGCAGTCCAGACGAAATTGAAATCAGCTGGGTCGACTCGGACTTCGAGGTCGACTGCGCCGGAGACGATGCTTTGCCGGAGGGGACCATGTCCTTTACCCGCACCTTCACGGCCCTTGATTTCTGTGACAATGCATCGAGCTGCGACCAGCTCATCACGCTCATCGACGAGCTCGGACCGATGGCCGAGGTGTCCGATGTGACCCTCCCCTGCGCCGAATATGACCCCGCCACCACCTATGGTGAGGTTTCCACGATGGACAACTTCGACACCGACGTGGCATGGAGCTGGACCGAGGACAGCGTGTATGCGCAGACCTGTGCAGGGGCCTTTATGGTCGACCGCACCTGGGTGTTCGTTGATGACTGTGGAAACAGCACGAATGTCCACCAGACCCTATCGGTGTTCGACGATGTCGCTCCCGTGGTGACCTTCGGCGAACTGCAGGTCGAGAGGTCCTGCGAGGATTAGGACGATGCCGTCACCCCGGAGAACACCCCCATCAATGTGGAAGACGCCTGTGGAAGCGAGGTGACGGTCAACTTCTTCGACACCCCGTTCAGCGGTGGTTGCGTTCAGCCGGTGGGCATCTTCATGCGCACGTACACCTTTGAGGATGACTGCGGAAACGCCAACATGTTCGAACAATTCATCGAGCTGTACGACGACACCCCGCCAACGACGACGATTGCTTGTCCTGCCGACACCGTGCTCGATGCGAACGCCGATTGCGGTGCCGACCTATCCGTGGAAGCCCTTGGCCTGGCAGAGGTGACGGCCACGGACAACTGCGGCGGCGCGGCTCCGGATATCGAACTGTCTTGGGCAGACCACGACACGACGGCAACCTGTTGGGGCAGCTTCAGCTTTACCCGAACCTTTACCGCCACAGCAATCGACAACTGCGGCAACGAGACGACCGTGAGCTGCAGCCAAACGGTTGGTGTTTCTGACCAAACGGCTCCAGACTTTGTGGAGACACTGCCCATGGACGCCGTTGTGTCCTGTGATGCAGTTCCATCCGCAGCGATTCTCACTGCAGCAGATGCCTGTGACGGATTGCCGACAGTGACCCTCACGGAAACCCTTTCCGACGACGATGACTGCCCCAGCAACTATACGCTGCTGCGCACCTGGACAGCCACTGATAACTGCGGAAACACAAGCACGCACGAGCAAACCGTCACCGTGATGGATGAGGCCGCTCCGCTTTGGACGAACGGTTTACCTGCAGACACAACGGTGTCCTGCGAGTCGATTCCGGCCGCAGCCGTTCTGACCGCTACCGACAATTGCGACGGCGACCTATCAGTGACCTTCAATGAAGGCACATCTGCCGGTAATTGTGCGCAGGGGCAAATACTGACCCGCACATGGAGCACCGTGGATTGCGGCGGAAACGGCCTCGCGCACATCCAGACCATCACCGTCTTGGACACCACACCGCCGGTCATCTCAGGTCCACTGGCTATCGAGGTCGATTGCGGCGATTGGGGCATGGACACCCTGTACGCTTCCGTATCCGACAATTGCGATCCGAACATTGTCCTCGAACTTCTCTCCGAAGAAGAATACAGCGGCTCTTGCGCTGGAAGCTACTTGCTGACCTATGTGGCCATGGACGCATGCGGAAATGCTGACACGCTTATTCAATCCGTCGACCTGACAGACACTGAAGCTCCGGTATTCACCTTCGTACCACAGGACACCACCCTCTCCTGCGACGAAGATTTCGGAACGGAAAGCTTGGGCGCCGCAGAAGCCGTGGACAATTGTGATTCCGCGGTAGAAATCGGCTTCTCCGACAGCATCGTGCTTCTCGATGACTGCGCTGGTACTGCCGAGGTCATTCGCACTTGGACAGCTGAGGATGAATGCGGAAACAACAAGACCGTCGAACAACTCATCACCCTGATTGACACAACCGCACCGGAATTTTCAGCGCCATTGCCTGAGGATGCCACGGTCGCTTGCGATGCAGTGCCAATGCCACAATCTCTGACTGCTACCGACAACTGTGACCCGGCAGTGTTTGTCCAGTTTACTGAGGAACAATCAGATGACGATCTCTGTCAGACGGATTACACCCTCACTCGCATCTGGACCGTGACCGATTGTGCAGGCAACGAAACGAGCCACACGCAGGTGTTGTCGATTGTCGACACCCTTGCGCCGGTGTTCACCGCCGGACCACTCGACGCCATTGTGGAGTGTGACGCCGTGCCGGCTGCTGCCGACATCACCTCGCTGCAGGCTGAAGACAACTGCGACAACGCCATTTCATACACTTACGAAGGCGAAACCTTCGAGGCGGGCAACTGTGCAAACAGCTATACCCTTTTCCGTCAATGGTCCGCGGGTGATTGTTCTGGCAACAGCAGCAGTTGGGTTCAGACCCTTACCGTCCTCGACACCCAGGCCCCGAGTCTAGACGTGACCTTTGAAGACGGCTCGTCAGCCCATGACACGACTGTGTCTTGCTTGGGCGAAGTCCCTGCCCTTGCCGCGGCAACGCAAGACGCATGTGATGACGCTCCCATGCTGACTGCTTCCACGGACACAATCGGCTTGGACGGTTGTGGAAACGCGACCATTCAATTCAACTTTGGGTCCGCGGACGCCTGTGGAAATACGACGACGGCCAGCTTCACGGTAACCGTCCAAGATGAGGTTTCCCCGCTCTGGATGGACCTCTGTGATATAGAGAACGGAGGTACTGTTGAGGTCTGTGCCGAAGACCACACTGGAGGCAGCCTGCTGCCTTCAACTGAGGCCTGCGCCGTCTCTGCCAGCGACAACTGCGGCAGTGATGTCGTCCTTGACATGTCCACCACAATGGTCGGTTCCTACGCCCCCAACGACAGTGTGGATCAGTTCTGTACGACGGTCACTCCAGAGGCCTTCGATGCCGAAGAGACCTGCAATGGGTATGACCCCCACGCGGTCCGACTCTTCAACTTCCTCGGGGATGAATTTTACTCAACGGTTGGCGCAGGGCTCGTAAGCCAAATGCCCAACGGGGACTGGATCATCGAGAAAACGGTCATGAGCAATGAGGACCCGAACTCCGGTTGGAACGTCTCCTTCACCTTGACCGACGGCATGGACTTCGACGCATGGTCCGACCAAGACTTCCCCACCAGCTACAAGCAGGATTGCGAGAATGTCCTCGACGACCACCAAAACTGGACTTACTGGTTCCTCTCTGAAGGATCCCTAACAGGATGGGGAGGGTATGAAGGGAGTCACCTGACTTGCACTCACCAGCCTGCAAACCAGTTCTATCGGTTCCAAGTGGGCCTTGGCGCCAACAACATGAACGAACACCACGGCTACAGCGGGTGGTTTACCTACTCGGGAACCCACTTGAACACACCGGTCATGGGATCGGGAGACTTCTTTGGCGACCTGGACTGCGCACTCCCTTACCAGATACAATACGACTACACAGCAATGGACTGCAGTGGAAACACCTCCGAGTTCGGCTACACGGTGAACATATCAGGCAATGTCTGTGATGCCGATGGGACGGGAGCAGGACTGGTGGGGACGAACCCCTTCGGATCTGCAGATGTCGAATCGTCTGCCATGGCAGCCGCCGAATCTCGTGGGCCAATTCAGGTCTCCCATATCGTTCCGAACCCAACGCAGGACTTCGCCCAGATCGGATTCAACGTGACGGAGCCCATGCGACTTGACGTCAGCCTTTACGATGCTTCAGGCATGTTCATCAAGTCTCTGTTCACTGGTCCAGTTGACAAGAACCAAACATATACACTTGACATACAGGCCTCTGCGCTACAGAGTGGTTTCTATCAGGTGCGCATGAACTCCAACAGTGCGAACGTCGTAGAGCAATTCTTGGTCACCGAATAATGAGATCCGCCAAGACAAATCACGGTTATCCTCCCGTCTTTTGGGGCGGGGGGAGAAGCCACTGACGGCATTGCTTTACAGCCCCAAAACGAGAACGCATTCCTCTCTTGGAAACAATCCTCGCCTCCCCCGTATTTTCAAATCATGTTTCGTTCTTCTTCTATCCTTAACCCCCTTTTCCTTCTCACGTTGTTGTTGCTCTGCAATGCAGGCCAAGCCCAATGGCCATACAACCCCAACGCGGATGGCGACTCGTTGATTGGCACGGGAGACATACTCAGTTTGCTGACCATTTATGGCATGCCTTGGGATGGTGAAGGCGTGCTGGGCATTGAGAGCGGCGGAACAGGCGCTGAATCAGCTGCGGCTGCGAGAGACTCACTGGGACTGAGTTTCATCTCCGATTCCACCACAATACAGGGCATCAACACCTATGTCTGGACGTGGGTCGAGGATGACTTCCGGGTTACAGGGCAGATGGCTCAGGGTCGTAACGTTATCGCCTCCGGCTCCTTCGCCTCGGCGATGGGGGATGGAAATGATGCCACTGGAAACTACAGCCACGCCGCCAACCGAAACACCACGGCCAGTGGGACCTGCTCGAGCGCCATGGGGGAGGGGTCCGATGCCTCCGGAACTGCGGCGCACGCGCAAGGCATGTTCACGGATGCGACCGGCACCACCTCCCACGCACAGGGATACAACACAAAGGCACTGTCGAATTACGCGCACAGCGAAGGATATGGTTCGCAGGCCCTCAACACCGCTGCCCATGCTGAAGGTTGGAACACCGTGGCCTCCGGCCTTTTCAGCCATGCGTCCAACCGCAACACAATCGCCAGTGCGACCTGCGCCCACGCAGTAGGGGAAGGAACCCAGGCCACTGCCGATGCCTCTGCTAGTGAAGGATTCTACACAACAGCGTCTGGATTTGCAGGCCATGCCGAAGGGTATGAGACGACGGCCAGCGCTTACGCATCCAGTGCGGGCGGATACTACACTGTAGCCGACCAAGCCTACCAAACCGCCACCGGCAAATACAACCTAACGGGTCAGTCCGGGGTCCTGTTTTCGGTGGGCAATGGAACCGGGACGGACATGCGATCTGACGCGCTGCAAGTTCACGAGGACGGAAATGCCGTGCTTGCGGGCGACCTAGAATTCAACGGCATCAGCCTGCAGGACACCTTGGCGTCCCTCCACGACCGGATCACCACACTCGAGTTGGCATTGGAGTCCATCTTGTCCGAAATGACCGCTCCATCCAACGACTGAATTTCCGGGGCCGATTTTTGTTCGGGCAGTTGGATTGCTTTCATTAATTTTGCCGTCCGACTTTTGCGGAATGCCCCATGGTGTAATGGTAGCACACCGGTTTTTGGTACCGTTTGTCAAGGTTCGAGTCCTTGTGGGGCAACCACAAAAAGTCAGGGTCGATGAGACCACACCAAGACCGGCACTCCAGTGAC
>CAXHAW010000046.1:0-9034 GCA_964014525.1 uncultured bacterium | reverse complement strand
CACTGGCAGGAACCTCAAACAGTTGAACCCAGTGCAGGCCTGCCGTGGTCTTTGCATCGAGTTGGGACACCACACCTCCGCCTCCCATCAAAAGATCAGGCGTGAACAAGGTGTTGGTCAGCGACAATGCGCCGCGGGGTCGGGTGAGGAAAGCGTCAAACTCGAGCGTTCGAATCCCCCGGTCAAACCGCATTGAAAAGTCGGTCTGCAGGCCCTGCATGCGCCACCGGTTGTCCTGATAGAAATTCTCGTAACGCACAATGTCGCGGTAGGCGCGAAACCCATTGCCCTCAAAATGGGACAGGTCCTCATCGGGATTAAACAGGGTAAATCGGGACTGCTTCAGGTAAAGGTCCCCGACGCTGAACCGAACCTTGTCCTTGATGACCCCACTGGCACGCAGCTGACGCACATCAATCGTGGTGCCTGAACCAAAGAAGCCGCCAAAGCGATTGCGAACCCGAAGCTGTGCGAAGACCTCCAAATTCTCAGCAGGCGCTATGTGTGTGTTGAGGTCCAACAGGTTGTACCCTTCGGATAAATTCCGCACTGAGCTGGTGTCCGGGGCATCGGCCGTTCCAAGTGCATCCCTCGAAAAGAAGGACCTGGACATCCCATCGAACCACACCGTCTCACCGGACTGGGACCAAACACTGGGACAACATGAGCCCATCAACAACAGGGACAAGATGAAATTCAGGCGCATCATCAAAACATCATTTTCAGCTCCAGCATGGTCTCCGACCCCGAAAGGTGGTTTCCAATGAAGTTCGGGTCAAAGTAGCGGTATCGGCTGTGTCTTAGGAACAGCATTGCCCTGTCCCCGACCCGGTAATCGAGTCCGAAGCCGAGCATCCGGTTTCGCTGGTTGCGGTTGGCATTGTTTCGGTACAGGGATTCAGCACCCAACCATTGGAAAAACACACTGGTCGGGCTGGCCTCTTCAGCGTCCCCAAAATTCGTGTCTTCGTTTCCAATGACCCGCTCAATTCCATAACTCAACACCAGAACGGCATCATCGGAAATGGACACGCTGGCATCCAATTCTTGGCTGAATTGACTGATGAATGCATCGGGGCCCAACACAGGCAACGCGCTCACCGACCGCTGACAAGAATTGAGACGAGACAGAGAGAAGAGGTATACGTCGCGTTCTCCCAAGCGCGTCTTGTATTTGGCCTGCAATTCTGCCGTGGTGAAGGCCTTTTTGAATCCCGCCATGCCCGTGGCGGCGGTGTCGAGGATGTCCACATCCTCGAAAACACCCCGATACATGGAATTCAACGCATTGTATGGCCCCCAATTCTGTGCAAACAGATAAATCCGCGAAAGGGTCTGTCCATTGACCTGATGCACATAGGACACCCCAGCCCTAGACGTGTCGATCTCGGCGAACACGCCCAGGCCGCCATTCAACTTGAGTCGCCCAACCTCCACGTCGGCATTGACAGAAATGCCCTGGCGGTTGTTGACCGGTGCGCCCAAACCCGTCATGGGGCTGCGGTATGGGGTTCGAACCGTCTGACCAACACCGGCCACATTGGGGAAGATCTCCAAAACCGTCGTGTTCAAGAAGTTCCCCGTCACATTCACAAACTGAGGCGAAATGCGGTACGCCTGAACGTGAAGCGGCAAGCGGTTGGCCTCGGTCGGCTTGAGGGTGAACACAATGGCCTCGCCAGCACCCAGCGCGTAATCCGGGCCGTTGTACTTGCCCAATCCAGCCTCCAAGTGCACCGTCCAACGGTCCGTCTTCCGCTGCACTTCCATCGTGTGGATCGCGTATCGACGGCTCTCGTCCGTCAGTGAATCCACGTCTGCATGCGACGCCAAAAGGTTGTATGCAACCCAGAGGGAATCGCTCAAATTTCGCTTCAATTGAAAGCACCCGGTGTAGTTGTCACTCTCGGTTAAGAAGGAGCGATTGAAGCCGCTTTTTCCCAGCACCCCCTTTACAGAAAAGTCCCCGGGCAGCCGGGTCCCTTGAAGGAAAATTCCCTGAAATGCCCGTGCCCCATAGCGCACCCCCTCATCGAGCAGGCCGTTTCCGTAATAGGAAGAATAGCGCCCAACTGGGGTTGGACTCAATGGCGTTTGTGGGCGGCGCTCATACAGGCTGAATCGATTGAACGCCCGATTCCCCCAGACCGTTAGACGGCTCTGCCGATACCATGACACGCCCCCGGAGCGCACGGTGAATTCGCCGAAGTCAGTCCTCAATGAAGCGCGCAGGTTCAGTCCCAGATCGAGGGTAAGCGGCTGCGTGAACTGCGGGTCAGGTCCTTTGTAGACACTGTTGACCATGAAGTCCGCCCCAAATCCAATGCCCTCCTTGTTCCTGCCGTTCATCCGCAAGAGCAACATGGGCTCCCGGTAGGAATCGCCAGCGAGAATTGCCGTGGTTTTCCCACTGTTGTTGGGGAAGGTTTGTCGCTGGTCCCTGACATAACCAAGGAACCGATAGAACCCTGTGAAACCCACGTTGCTGCCGGTCCCTTTGACCATGGGCGCTCCACTCTTGAATGGCTGAGACACCACGAGAGAATCCTGGCCTTCCATCGCCGCAGCAGACCCCATCAACAGCAACATAAAGAAGCCGTGAATCAACCTCCGAAAATGGAGGTCAACCTTGAGGGTGAAATCAAAGCAGGGCAAGGTTAGCAAGTTGGGAAGCAAAACGGAAACCATCAGTGTGTTGTCCTTGAATTCTGCATATCCTGAACGCAACGAAATCCCACATGGCTCATCCCCGTATTCTGGGCGTGGGCCATTCGCGCCGTGACGCGATAACTCGAGCAATAGCTCTCATTGCAGAGAAATGAGCCTCCGCGCATGACCCGCTTGGGCTCCGTAGGGTCTGATGGGTCATACCAAGTAACTGGTCCGCGAGGATCAACAATGGACTCGGTTTGATTCAAGGTCGCATAGTAATTGGGATCGTACCAATCAGAACAGATTTCCCAGACGTTGCCCGCCATGTCAAAAAGACCATATCCATTGGGTGGAAACCGGCCCGTGGGCGCCGTCCCACCATGGCCGTCACGTAAGGTGTTTTCGACCGGGAAACGCCCCGACCAAGTGTTGCACCGCGCCGGCCCTTCATCGATGGCCATGTCCCCCCATGGAAAGGGCTTGGACTCCAACCCGCCGCGTGCAGCCCACTCCCATTCCGCCTCGGTTGGCAGACGCTTGCCACACCATTCCGCGTAAGCAAGGGCGTCCCAATAACAGACATGCACCACGGGGTGGTCCCCGAGGTTGGCCAAGCTGCTTTCTGGTCCAAATGGGTGCCTCCAGTCTGCGCCGTGCAGCCATTCCCACCACGCAAAGACATCATCCAGTCCAACCTGTCGTGCCGGCGGTGAGAACACCATCGAGCCCGGGGTTGGGTCCAGGTCTTCCACGGTGGAGCCCGGCGGAAGTCCCGCCATGAGCGCTTCCAAATCAAGGGGCTTCTCTGCAACCGTCACATAAGCGGTCGCCTGCACAAACTCAGCAAACTGGGCGTTGGTGACCTCGTGTGCGTCCATCCAAAAAGGGCCAACCGAAACAGGGTGCGCCGGATGCTCTCTGGGCAGGGACAAGGGGTCATTTTGAGCCCCCATCCAAAATGTACCACCGGGAACGTACGCCATGCCATTTTCCAAAGCCCCATCCCCATTTGCCCACTGGGCTTCACGCTCGAGACATCCGATCAAGGGCACCATTGCGCACCCCAACACCGTGACGATGGTCCTTCCGCGCCGCATCAATGATGAGAGTTGAACTCGGCCAAGGGTTTGTTCTTCCATGTGATTCCCTCTTGCCATCGTGGCGCCTGGACCTCGGACAAGTAGTTCAGAAGGACCGTCCGCAGGGAATCCGTCTTGGCCGGCATGACCGTCGACAAATCGACCTGCTCGCCCCGGTCATCTGCCACATTGTACAAATGGGTCTCGCCGTCATCCTGAAAGAAAACCAGCTTGAAATCACCCTGCCGAACAGCCGAATGCGGTCGCTTCAATGCAATCCCATTTCGGTAGGGAACATGGAAAAACAGCCCGTCAACGGGTCGGTCCACAGCGCTCGCCTGCGCGGTGAGTACAGAAGCAAAAGACCCCCCATCAATGCTGTCAAGCACAGGCACGTCTTCCGCACCGGTCAGCCCCAAAAAGGTCGGCAACAAGTCGACCCCGCATACGGGGACCGAGGTGTGCGAACCGGCCACAACATCTGGACCGCGCACCAAAAGCGGTACCCGAATACCCCCCTCCAAGGCATCCCATTTTCCGCGCTGAAGGGGGTGGTTGTAGCTGCGCTCGTATTTCTTGGCTCCTGGAATGTTGGGCACACAGCCATTGTCAGACATGTAGACCACATAGGTGTTTCCAGCAATGCCCAAGGTGTCCAACTCGTCCAACAACAGGCCCAGACCCGCATCGAGGTCCTCACTCATCGCTGCAAAACCAGGGTTCACCTGCTGCGCGCCCCTGGGCTTGGCCTCGTATTTGGCCAGCCGGCCTTCAGTGGCTTCCAGGTTTGCATGCACCGCCCAGTGTGAGACCTGCAGATAAAACGGCCGATCGGCCTTGACTTGCTCCCTCATGAAGGCCACCGCCCTCTCGGTGAGCTCTCCAATTCGTTTGGGGTCCTCCTTGACCACGGGGTCCCACTGGGTGCGGTTGTTGACAAACCCCCCTTCCCGATTTTGTGTTGGCCCATCGCTCACGTCATACCCGAATGTCTCGGGCGTGGCCCCCATTCCCCACTTTCCAAAGTGTCCCGCAACATAGGACGGTTCCACAGCCTTCAAAGCGCGGGGAACGGTCCAGCCCTGCTCGTGATCAATGTGATCCGAATTCATGCCCACCCGAATGAGGGACAACCGGGCCGGTGTCTTGGCAAACTGAATCCCGTAGCGCGATGGCGCGCAGACCGGAGCCGCCGAATAGGCATCGGAAAACCGCATCCCCTCGCCGGCAAGGCGCTCGAGGTTGGGCGTTTCATGGTAGTCGCTGCGCGACTGAAGATCACCGGGCACCATCTCCACCGATGTTCCATTCCACCCCTGGTCATCCACCAGCACCACCAAGAAGTTGGGGGCCTCGAATGATTCCTGCGAGACCACTGGATCCCCACAACCACCAAAAAGGAAGAGCAGAGGAATCGAAAGGAAAACGTGCACGAGATGCTTCATTGGTCTAAACGCAATTTTTCGACAGAGCCGTCGATGTGATAGAGGTCGCCGCGGGTAATGTGGGGCGTCTTTTCGGCCACTGGCGGGTTTGTAATCTGCCTGCCTATCCCTTCAGGCGCAGCCGAAGCGGCCCGCCACCGCCACGCCAGGACAGCCTCCAAAGAATCTTTGAGCTGAACCTTGTCTGCAGCGTCGGCCAGGTTAACCAGCTCTTCCGGGTCAGACTGGTGATCGTACAGCTCTTGACCCAGTTCTCCTTTCTCCCCCCATGCCGTGTAGCGGTATCGTCCCGTCGCGATGCTCTTTCCCTTTCTCCACACAGTCAAGGCACTGCCCCGAACCGTATCCACTTCCTGTTCCATCAAACCGCGGAGGCTCATACCCCTCACGTATTCGGGAACCTCCACGCCCGCAAAATCCGCAACCGTGGGATACAGGTCTACCAGTTCCACAGGCGCCGCATTCGCTCCTGAATTGGAAACAGAAGACGGTGCGCGAATAATCAGGGGCACCCGTGTTGAAGGCTCAAACAAGGTTTGTTTCTGCCAATGCCCATGTTCCCCAAGGTGAAAACCATGGTCTGAGAAAAAGACAACCAACGTATTCTGAGCAAGACCAGATGATTCCAGCTGATCAAGCACCCGGCCCAACTGAGCATCGACAAAGGACACGGTGGCCCTGTATGCCTCGATGATCTCCTGAGACACGTCCTCGGAAAGGCCAACCTGAACCTTCATGGAACGGATCGACCTTTGGGCAGGTTCGGGCAAAGAAGGCAAGAGGTCGTCGTGGGCTTCAGGGACCACCATCGCCTCCCGGTCCAGCGCATCGAAATACTTGGCAGGTGCAGCAAATGGCACGTGGGGTCGATAGAAACCCAAAGCCAAAAAGAAAGGGTCGCCGCGCTTGGCAAAGGTATCCAACGCCTCACAAGCTTCAGTCGCCCCGATTCCATCGGTTTGCTCCTCATCCTCCCCTTCCATGGCCAGCCAACTCAATACGCCGCCATACCGGCGTGGCTTCAACGTGTGGATCCGGTATTCCTCTCGCTTTTCACGGCCATATGGGTTGATGGTGCGGTCCCAGGAATGACGGTCATCAATGCCCGAAGTGCCAATCGTACCGGGGTTGTCGTAGTGAAAAATCTTGCCGATCCGCACGGCCTCGTACCCCCTTTGCCTAAAACGTTGACTCAGGGTAACCACATCGGGCAAGGCCGAGCGGAGGTAGATGTTGTTTTTTCGAATGTGGGTCTGGTCTGCATAGAGACCCGTCATGAAGGAGGCCCGAGAAGGACCACAGTGCGGGTATTGGCAATGGGCGTTGAAAAACACAGTGCCCTCAGACGCCAGCCTGTCAATGTTGGGGGTGTGAACCAAGGAATCTCCATAGGCACCGAGCGCACAATTCAAGTCATCCGCCACAATGAAGAGCACGTTGAGCGGGCCCTTCGGAAGTGGGTTGGTGGTCGATTGAGAAGAGGGGGGCGCCGAATCACAGCCCCAGAGGGCCGCTCCAAAGAAGGTGAGCAGCACCATAAAACTGGAACCACTCCAGCGACTTCGCCTGCCCACAATCAAGGGGACTCAATGCCGAGAGACGACCACGCGCCGCTTCTCCCAAAGCCCGTTCCGCTCTACATGCAACAAATACACCTGCTCCGGCAAGTCGGCCACATCCATGCGGAATGCCGCCTTTCCCGGAAACAGCGTGCGCACTGTCCTGCCCGTCAAGTCGCGAAGGAGCGCGGTTTCGATTACAGCGTCCGACTGAATTTCCAACTGATCCGCCACGGGGTTTGGGTGGACATCCAAAGCCACATCAAACAGCGGGACATGCATTCCCGTTGTGTCGTTGGTCACCGTGTCATTGGTGTTGGAAATGACCATGGTCTCCCACCAAATCGTGTCTCCATTGGCCACACCCCATGGACCCCTCAAGCCAAATCGGCCAACGGGCCCGTCATAGACACCACTGGTTGGAATGGCCTCGAGGTCGATGATGTAAGTCCCATATTCAGTCATGCCTGTGTCAACCTGAAAATTGAAATGACAAACAGCCGCATTGGTCCCCGGAGGATAGACAAACAACCGGGCATTGGGGTTATTGGACGCCGAGGGGTTTCGGAGCGAAATCTCCACTTGATTGTAGTCCGAAGCATCTACCCCGAGATCGCTCTGCAAGGACCCACTGCGCATGACCGGTGTTTCATTGAAAGCCCGCATTCCCATCGCCTCGGGGGTGGCGGTGAGGGTGCATCCCAAGTTGGATTCACCTGCACTGACCCAGCCCTCTTTCGAGTTTTGCCAATTGTAAACGATTTGTGCGTCCCCAGTGTAGTTGGACAACAAGCCAAGGGCGAAGCAAACGAAGGGGAGAAAGAAGTTCCCGTGTTTCATGATTCTGAAGAATGAAGGCCACTAGGGCCGATGAAGTCATCATTAGACTTCATCTGCAAGCTACGCATAATCAACAAGTAAAGAAGACGTTATGCCCCGTCGAATCATTCCACAACCCAAATCCGCTGCTCGTGTTGTATGGCAAGGGTTCTCTGCACCCCCCAAGCCTTTCCCCTCACCCATCCCTCGACCTTCACCGGTGCACCTTGGACGAGGAACTCAAACCAATTCTTGCTGAGCACATCCGAAAAACGACGGGAATCCAAGACGGCACCCAATCGAACCACCGCATCCGCCCTTCGGGCCAAGCTCTCACCGGGAACAAACTGCAAGACCCCTACAGAGTCCGCGCCGACCCAGAGGCCCAGGCGACTCTCTTGGATTTGGACCTTGTACCCATTCGGGTTGTGCAACCCAATGTCAATCCCCACAACCGTCTCTTCATCTCCAAGAGACCGAAAATCAGAAATAGACACGCTGCGCACCTCAAAATCCTGAGGCTGCAAGCACCCGGTCCACATCAGGGCACTGAGAATCAACCCTGAGATCACCAGCGGTGCCGACCCGAAATCAACCCCCATAGAATTCCGCGAACCGCGCATGAAAGTGTGGGATGGTTTCAATGCCCTTGAAATAATTGAACACCCCGTAGTGCTCATCTGGAGAGTGAATCGCGTCGCTGTCAAGTCCAAAGCCCATCAAAACGGTCTTCAGGCCAAGAATCCGCTCAAAACTGGTGACAATGGGGATGCTGCCACCGCCCCGGAAGGGAACAGGCTTGCGGCCAAATGTGGATTCCATCGCTGCTGCGGCAGCCCGATAGCCTGGATGGTCAATCGGGGTGACTGCAGGGTGCGCACCGTGCATCACCATCACCTCCACCTTGCAGCTCTTCGGACAGATGGATTCGAAGTGGTCTTTGAACAACTGCGTGATTTCATCTGGGTCCTGGTCCGGTACCAATCGCATGGAAATCTTGGCGCTAGCCTCAGAGGCAATGACGGTTTTGGCGCCCTCGCCAGTATAGCCTCCCCAGATGCCGTTGACATCGAGTGTCGGGCGAATCGACATGCGTTCTGGGGCACTGTAATCGCCTTCGCCTTCGGTTCCCCCAATGCCAATGCTCGCCTTGTACTCCTCCTCGCTGAAGGGCGCTTCCGCCATCGCCTCTCGCTCCTCTGCTGACAATTCAATGACCTTGTCATAAAAGCCCGGGACCGTGATGCGCTGATGCTCGTCTTTGAGAGACGCAACCAACTCGCACAAGATGTTGATCGGATTGGGCGCCGCACCGCCATAGAGACCGCTGTGCAGGTCCCGGTTCGGCCCTACAACTTTGACCTCGACGTAACTCAAGCCACGGAGCCCCGTTGTGATGCTGGGCGTGTCGTTGGCGATGATTCCTGTGTCGCTCACCAAAACCACATCGGCAGAAAGGAGGTCTTTGTCTGTCTCTTAT